>DATMYA010000071.1 GCA_035561135.1 Clostridia bacterium | reverse complement strand
CCAACCTTCGGCACCTGCGCGGGAGCTATCCTTCTCGCCAAAGATGTTGAGAATCCTCCGCAGCAGGGACTCGGCGCGCTGGACATCACCATTCGCCGAAACGCCTACGGACGCCAGCTAGAATCCGCCATCGTTGAGAATGTGACCAAGCTCGAAGGCGGCCCACTCGAACAGGTCTATATACGCGCGCCCCGCATTGAAAACGTCGGCCCCACGGTCGAAGTGCTCGCCGAGCGCGATGGCTTTCCCGTCCTCGTGCGGCAGGGAAGTACCATGGCGGCCACGTTCCATCCGGAACTGTCCGTAGATCCGCGTGTTCACGCCGAGTTTCTGAAATTGATCGAACGAACCAATCAGCCTTGATGCGAATGAAGGCGACGAACCAGTTGCTCTGCTCGCCCAAACTTTACTGCTTCAAAGGGAATGCAGTTCCGTTCGCGGCCTGCGGAGGTTGTCTCACAAAGGTCAACGTTGCCGATCAGTGACCTCCATCGCTCGCGATATACTGACTCAAAGCATCGCTGAGGATTTGCACGCCGTGAGTTCCCAGAACAAAACCTTTTTCATCGAGACCTTCGGCTGCCAGATGAACTTCCACGACTCCGAAAAAGTCGTCGGAACGCTCATCTCGCAGGGATACAAGCAGGTGGAGTCCGTCGAACAGGCCGACCTCATCTTCTATAACACCTGCTCCATTCGGGACAAGGCCGAGCAGAAAGTCTTCCATCGTCTCGCCGATTACAAGAAGCTTCAGGCCCAGGGGAAGAAGTTTGCCGTTATCGGCTGTGTCGCCCAGCAGGAAGGCGAGCACATCTTTGAACGCGCGCCACACGTGTCGCTGATCGCAGGTTCGGCCAGCTACCGCAACTTGCCAGAAATGCTCGTGCAGATTGAGGCAGGGAATCGCGCTACCGGGCTCGACGACCGCGAAACAGACCAGACCTTCGAAACCGAGTTCACCGCGCGGTCCAACCAGCATCGCGGCTACATCACCATCATCGAAGGTTGCGATAAGTTCTGCGCCTACTGCGTCGTCCCCTTTACCCGCGGCAAGGAGCGCAGTCGCACGTCAGATTCCGTCCTCGCTGAAGCTCGACGCATGGCGGAGGCGGGATACACGGATGTGCAACTCCTAGGGCAAAACGTTAACTCTTACCGCGATCCGTCTGGAAACAAGAGTTTTGCCGAGCTACTAACGGCCGTCGGGGAGCTTGCGGGAATTCGCCGTGTGCGCTTCACCACGTCCCATCCACGCGACTTCACGCGAGACATAGTTGATGCAATCGATTCCGTTCCAACGCTCTGCGACCACGTTCATCTGCCAGTGCAGAGCGGGTCCAGTCGCGTGCTTGCGTCGATGTACCGCGAGTACACCCGCGAGCAGTACCTTGAACGCATTGCCTGGATAAAGGGAACTCGCAACCGCAAGATTTCCATCACCACGGACATCATTGTCGGATTCCCCGGCGAAACCGAGGCCGAGTTTGCCGAGAGCCTCAGCCTCATCGACGAAGTCCAGTACGACGCCATTTTCACCTTCAAGTATTCGCCACGACCGAACACGCCATCTCTCAAGTACATCGATACGGTGCCCGAAGACGAGAAGACGCGCCGCCTTGCCGTCTTGAATGAGCGCCAGCGAGAAATTCAGAGAGCCAATTACCACAAGCACATAGGCGAGACTCTGGAAGTAATGGTCGAGGGCTACAACGCAGCGCGTGGGCAGGTCACCGGACGCACCTCGCAGAACAAGACTCTCAACTTCACCTGCGGCGACCGCTCGACTCCCGGCATCGGCGCATATGCTAACGTGCGCGTCACCCAGAGCTTCCCGAACAGCCTCGTCGGTGAACTGGTTTGAGCTTTGGCCTCAGCGTATTATGGGCGTCTGGCGGGCAAGACGGCAGGCTTGCCAGCCAACATTCACGCGTGGAACGCCGTCCAAACGTCATACGGAGCGCACATGGCTGAAGTCGAAATGAAGATTCGCGGACTCATGATGGATCCCGTCACCAACATGCCCATCGTGATCCTGAAAGACGTTGAGGGCGATTCTGTGCTGCCCATCTGGGTCGGAATCTATGAAGCGAACGCCATTGCGCTTGAGATCGAAAAGGTCACCACCCCCCGGCCGATGACGCACGATTTGCTAAAGAACCTGCTCACCGGCCTCGGTGCCCGCGTCCACAAGATCGTCATTACGGAGCTCAAGGACGATACCTTTTTCGCCGTCATCTGGACGCAGCACGAAGACCAGATCATCAGCATCGATTCGCGCCCATCGGATGCGCTCGCGCTGGCTCTGCGCGTAGATTGCCCAATCTTCGTTGACGACGAGGTATTGAAGACCTCCAAGCTGGCCACGGCGATGACCGATCGCGTCTCCAACGAAGAGCTCCGCAAGTGGCTGGACGGCCTAAACGACGACGACCTCGGCCGCTACAAGATGTAAAAAGACGGACCCAAGACACCAGGCGTCAGGCGTCAGCAGTCCTCGAAGCAGCCAGCCGGCTGCCTCGGAACTGGCAACGGGCGACTGGTGACTCATACATGCCCGATCCCTCTGAACAACTCGCACGCATCTACCAGGCCGGATTCGACCTCCAGACCTTCGACCGGTATCCCAACGCCATCGGAGTCGTGCGCGGCCAGTGCATCGCCTTGCTTCAAAGCTCGCCCACGGGACTCCAGTTCATAGGCGTGCCAGGTTGGCGAATGGGTGAAGTCCTCGGAGTTCTCATTGAGAAGGATGGGCACAAGTACTTCCAGGCGAAATCCGACTTTGTCGAAGCCACGCCGGCTCGCCTCAGCGAACTGAGCGAGTTTAGGGAAGACTTAAAGCAGTTGCTTGCACCTACGGCCTAGTCTGCTCAGGCAGAGATAGCGAGACCGATAAACCTCACCATATTCACGCGTCTTTATCGCTCACCTGGCGTTATTAACAGAATATCCGTTATCGGACATAGAGCATATTGGCGGAAATTTGCGGGGCCAGACGCTTGACCTCGTAATTTCAATGTTGAAGTTCACCTGAATCGTTGGCACCCGTCTCCCACGGGCCTGACTAACCCCTGCTCGCCACCGGCTCATTGCTGCCCATCAGCACTGCTTTTGGATGGAACAGCGTTCCGGCTACGCGGCTCATGATTGCAATGATCTCTCGCTGGCCGACGAACACCTTAATCAACTTCGCGCGCGACGTCTCCGGCAGGTTCACGGCGCGTCCGTTTCGGATCCAGTTCGCTTGTTCTTCCGTTGCAGTCACTGACGGCATTTCCGGCAGCACCCGCCTGGGGTGCACGAGCAAGTCTTCCAGTCCGGTGGCGCCGTGGACGGCCGCCTCGATCTGGTCGAGTGTCCGGGCGTCCTGCTGAGTGAACTCTGCGACCATGGTGCGCCGGAGCGCGCTCAGGTGCGCTCCGGTGCCCAATACCTGGCCAAGTTCATGGGCGATTGCCCGGATATAGGTGCCAGACGAAACCAGCGCTCGGAAGCGTGCGCGGTCGCCAACCAGGTCCAGCACTTCGAATTCTTTGATCTCTACCTGAGACCCCTTGAGTTGAACTTCCACCTTCTTGCGCGCCAACTTGTATGCCGGAACTCCATTGATCTTCTTCGCCGAGAATGGTGGCGGCACCTGTTCCAGCGGGCCGACAAATTTCGCAGCGGCCGCGCGGATGCTATCGAGGTTCAGAGTTTCTAGCGCGACCGCCCCGGAGACGTCCGCGCGCTCGCCTTCGGCGTCGTAGGTGTCGGTGGCGAATCCGAAGCGTATTTCGCCTTCGTAGGCCTTTATCGCGTCTCCGTAAAACTGCGCCAGTCGCGTCATACGGCCCAGTACGAGCGGAAGCACTCCGGTGGCCATTGGGTCCAGGGTTCCGAGGTGGCCAACAGACTTTTCGCCTAGCAAGCGGCGTACCCGGCCCACGACGTCGTGCGACGTCCATCCCGAAGGTTTATCGATGACAAGAATTCCGTTCGATGACATTGCCCTGCTATCGTCAACGCTAAGCGTCTCCGGGTCAACACAGACGGACGAATTTTGCGTATGATGTTCTCCGGACGAAATGCGTGAGATGGGGACACGCTTCGCGCTCGGATTTGTGTGCGAGCGGCTTTGCAGATGAACGCCCATCGCCGCGGCCTTTGCAAAATGATCCCACTCAGAGACGACGCGCCGCGCATCAACACTCCGTACATAACGTACTTCCTGTTGGCGGCAAACATCATCGTGTTTCTGTTTGAAGTGATGCTAGCGCCTCCCGTGCGCAACGCTTTCGTATACGAATTCGGGCTGGTCCCCGCGAATATCACGAATCTCCTGGGCGGAGTTCCACAGATCACGCCCGAGGCTGCGCTGCTTCCAATCGTTACTTCCATGTTTCTGCACGGATCCTGGCTGCACCTTATCGCGAACATGTGGGCACTCTATATTTTCGGCGACAACGTTGAGGATCATCTCGGACACTTTCTCTACCTCGTCCTCTATCTCGGGACGGGCGTCGCCGCGTCGCTCGTTCACACGGCATTCAATGTCAATTCGACGGTTCCGAGCGTCGGCGCCAGCGGCGCTATCGCTGGGATTATGGGCGCGTACTTCGTGCTCTATCCCGCCGCGCGCGTACTCACGCTCGTTCCTTTCTTCTTCATCTTCTTCGTCTGGCTACCCGCTTGGGTTGTGCTCGGCTACTGGTTCGTCGCGCAGTTTCTGAGCGGAGCCGCGACGGCCATTACAGCCACAAGTCGCACCACCGGCGGTATCGCTTTCTGGGCGCATGTCGGAGGGTTTGTCGCAGGCGTGGTGTTGATCAGGCTTCTGCCTTCGCGTCCGCGCCGCTATCGCTACGGTACCTAAGGCGGCCAGTCGTTCCGTTCGATCAATAGCCACAGTGTAAGCAGCTACTTTGGCCTGCGACTCTCGAATTACGTTGCATGTAACAGAGCCACGGCACTAATATTCCTGCCGGCAGTTCCCCTCCGTTTCA
Organism: Clostridia bacterium; assembly: GCA_035561135.1. Lineage (NCBI taxonomy): Bacteria > Bacillati > Bacillota > Clostridia > Clostridia bacterium. The sequence continues at coordinate 201,055 of DATMYA010000071.1, read as the reverse complement.
TCCCCTGGCTTGATATCCCTGTATAGGAGAATCAGTATGACTTTCCGCAGCGTGATGGTTGCCTCCATGCTTTGCTTCGTACTCGCGGCCAGTGCCGTTGCCCAGGGCACAATGCCCCAAAGCGGCAAGGATAGTGGCGACCCGAAGGTCGCTCAACAGATCCGTGACTTGGAAACGAAGGGACGCGAAGCATTGCTAAAGGCTGACTCGAGTTGGGCTCAGCAGCATCTCGCCAACGACTTCATGGGCATCAGCGGTCGTGGAGTCGCCTCGGACAAGCAAACCAGTATCGCGAACCGCCAAAGCGGAAAGCTGAAGTATGACTCGCTAAACTGGAGCGAGATGACAGTCCGCGTGCTTGGTGATGCCGCCATTGTCTCCGGCAAAGTGAATCTCAAGGGGACGTTTGAAGGGCGTGATATTTCTGGCGACTACATGGTCACCCGCGTTTGGGCGAAGCGCGGCGGGCAATGGCAAATTGTTTCTTCCCAGTCCACCCGGATCGAGCAACCACAAACAAGCTCGCGCTGAGATATGAGGCTGGCGTGACTAGAGTGCGCCGCTGGTGGGCGTAATCACCAACTCCGACACGGTCGTATTCTGCGGGAGCAGGATGGCCGCCAGCAGCGCCTCCGCAATGCTTTCCGGAGCCATCATGCGTTCCCGCGGCGCATCGGGCCAGAACTGCTTCCATATCTCCGTGGACGTCGCACCGGGCACCAGTCCTATAACGCGAATGCCGCGTGGCCGCAGCTCTTCGCGCAGTGAGTCCGTGAATCCAAGGGCTCCGTGCTTTGAAGCGTTATAAGCCGACATGCCTGGGAACACGGTCTTTGCGGAGACCGAAAGATTGTTAACGATCGTGGCGCCGCGCGCCATCAGCGCCACAGCCGAACGCGTAGTCAGGAATAGACCAGTCAGGTTCGTCCCGACGACCTCGGTCCACACTTCCAGTGGAAGTCGATCCACATCCTGAAGCGGGTGCGCCACCCCAGCGTTGTTCACCAGGATGTCCAGTTTCCCAAATTGTTTCTTAAGAGCCACAAACAGCCGCGCCACGGATTTCGGGTCCCTCACGTCGCAGTGTCGCGTCAGGACAGTGCCTGCAAGGTCGCGGGCTAACCTCTTCAGGGCCGAATCATCGCGCCCGGTAACAACGACTGTGCACCCTTCCGCAGCCAGCGCGCGTGCGATCGCCAGCCCAATTCCGCGACTTCCGCCGGTAACGACGGCTACCTGCCCGCTCAGCTTGCCTTCGAAAGTTTTCGTCTCCGGTGAGATTGTCGTTGGGTGAACCGAGCTAGAAGCGCCCTTTCGCGCTTCCCTGCTTGCACTTTTGCTGATGTTCCTGGGGGTGTTCGATGCGACTTTCTTTGCCATGCGAAACCGTCTATCCAATCAGAACTGCAACATGCCGCCGTATCGATCGAAGACCGACGATCTGACGATCCACTAGCCTACGCTCGCTCGAACTCGCTGCGCTCTTAAAATCCGTTTCCGTTCTTATTCCGGATGAGCGCCAGGAACTCTTCGCGCGTCTGCTTGCTGCGGAATGCGCCAAGCATGCAGGAGGTCACGGTCGCCGAATGTTGTTTCTCAACGCCCCGCATCATCATGCAAAGGTGTCGCGCCTCAATGACAACGCCTACGCCGAGAGGTTCCACTACCCTCATGATTGCCCCTGCAATGTCCGTTGTCATGCGTTCCTGAACCTGTAGCCGGCGCGAGAAAATCTCTACCAGTCGCGGCAGCTTGCTAAGACCTATCACCTTGCCCTTGGGGATATACGCGATGTGCACCTTGCCGAAGAACGGCAACATGTGATGCTCGCAAAGGCTGAACATTTCAATATCTTTTACGATGACCATCTCATCGTAGCTCACGGTGAAGAGCGCGCCGTTGAGGATCGCATCTGGATCGTCGCGGTATCCCTTGGTCAGGAAGTCTATTGATTGATGCACTCGCTCAGGCGTTCGCAGCAGGCCCTCGCGGTCGGGATCTTCTCCAATACGCACTAGCATCTCGCGAACCAGTTCTTCGCAAGTTGCGCTCGTCAACGTCGGTGTTGTTGTCCTCATTGCTCCATCGCTTTCATATTCACAATCCCGCAGGCTGCTTTCGAGTTACCGCAGCGGCTCAGCTCCGCCTGCAAATTCAACGCTGTTCATCGTGGTTTCTTCCAGCCGCACTTTGTCGAGATGTGCGGCGCTGAACCCCTGCTTCACAATGTTGTAGACCAATTCGCAGAGGTTTTCACTGCTGGGCACAATCCCGCGGAATTCATCCAGGTGATTGAGATTCTGGTGATCGAAGCGTTCCAGCACATGCTCGCGAATGTACGAATCCAAATCCACCAAGTTGCAAATCATCCCTGTCGCTGGATCGACGTGCCCGCTCACCGAAACTTCAACATAGTAATTGTGGCCGTGCCCGTGTGGGTTGTTGCACTTGCCATATGTCGCGCGGTTTTCCTCCGCACTCATCGAGTCGCAGTGCAGGCGATGCGACGCCGAAAGCATGTACCGCCTTGTCAGATAGGCTTTCATGTGCTTGGCTACTCTTCTCCGTAGTAGTCCACAAACAGGTCCGGCGTCTCGTATAACCGGACACGGTGCAACCGTGCCACCGTCAATTTCGAATGAATTCGTTTCCACGCAGCGATGGCAATGTTTTCCGTGGTTGGAATGGCCGTCGCAAATTCCGGAACCTCTTTGTTCAGGTAGCGATGGTCCATCGCCTCGACGATTTCGCTGTTCAGCACTTCTTTTAAATCTTTCAGGTCGATCACGAATCCCGTCCGGTCATCAATCTCGCCCTTCACCGTGACTTCCAGCGCGTAATTGTGTCCGTGCCCGTGAAGGTTATTGCACTTTCCGAAAATGCGTCGATTCTCCTCAGCCGTGAACTCCGGGTTGTGATAGTGGTGCGAAGCGGAAAACTCGCATTTGCGCGTCAGATAGATCATCTCGTCCTGTATCGATCAGCGTTCTATATCAATCAGTGTTCGGGATTCCCGCCCGCTGATTTGGTCTTCAGTGCTCGCCGGTTCTCATTGGATACATTGAGCGCTCTCGCCGATTCATATCCTGAGTACGTGCGCCCGCGCCATGTTACGAACCCCTTCTTATGACAGAGTGCGGAACGCAGCAAAAGATACGCAAACATCGGCCCGCCGAAGACGGCGAGCAGCGTCGATAGCAGATCAAAATGTGCTTTCCTCACCCTGAAAACAAAATTCAGCCAGACGGAGACGCCTACGATTGCCGATGCGCCTGCCATCAGATACGCGCCCGTCGTGGCAGCGACCAGTGCCGCCACAACTGCTGTCGCAATCACGACAAACTCACATGCTCGCAGTGCTGCCAGTCGTTTCGGCGGAACGAACAACAGTGCCAGGTTCTTCGTCCAACCTTCACGCATCTGCGTCCAGCCGCGATACATGCGCGTTCGCACCGAATCTCCGCCAAACCGGAACACCAGCCGCGCGCCGCTATGTTTCACCAACCGCGCGAGCGCAACATCCTCCAGTAAGTCGCCGGCGACGGCAGCGTGTCCACCAATCTGCTCGTAAACAGTCCGGCGTATTAAAAGATACTGTCCGTTCGCCGCGGCCGTCGCTGAACTTGGGTTGCAAACGTCCTTGGGCCTGTACTTCGTTGCCAGTTCAGAGAACACTACCGGCATCAGCGCGCGCTCGGCGAATCCCTCCACAACCTGCTGCGGCGAATACGACAGCAGCGCAGCGCCGGCCTCCTCAGCTTCGTGCACACTTCTTGCGAGCGAGCCGGCCAGGTGTTCCGTGTCTGCATCTGTGAAGAGCAGCCACTCGCCTGCTGCCTCTTTCACCGCGGCCCAGCAGGCGTTCACCTTGCCGGACCATCCGGGCGGCAGTGGCGGCGACTGCATTACCCGTACCCGCAGTATTCCAGGGTTGGTGCCGATAACTGGGCACTCCTTCACGCGCGTGAAACGTTCGGCGATTGCCGCAGTCGCATCGGTCGAAGCATCGTCCACAACGATCAACTCGAAGGAAACTCCCTGCTGCGCAACGAGCGAGCGCAGGCAGCGTTCCAAGCATGCCTCTTCGTTCCGCGCTGGGACTACTACGGTGACTCTTGGCACCGCCGTGTTTGTTACCAGTTCCGGTGTCTTGCTTTCCACTTCAGAAGGCATCTTCTTGTCGTTCTTAGTATTATATGAGTCGTGAGCCGCTTTGCCCGTTATCTCGTAATGCTTGCGCTAGTTGCCGCCGTTTCCCTCGGACTCGCGGGGTGCCGTGGCACTGCGCCTCCGAATATCGGAAACGCCGCGCCAGACTTCACTGTCAGGGACGCCGACCGCAGCGTGACCCTGAGTCATTTTCGCGGAAAACCCGTTCTGCTGAATTTCTGGGCTACATGGTGTCCGCCATGCGTGGAGGAGATGCCATCCATGATCGCCCTCCAGAAGCAACTCGGTGACAAGGTCGTAATCCTCGCCGTCAGCACAGACGTGGACGCCGATGCTTACAAGAAGTTTACCGAGAAGCGAACGCAGGGCCTGCTTACCGTTCGCGACGCCGAGCACAAGTCCAACTCGCTCTACGGCTCCTACCAGTTTCCCGAAACGTTCCTGATCGATCGCGATGGCATCATTCGTCGCAAGTTCATCGGCCCCCAGGAATGGACTTCGCCGGAGATTATTGACTACCTCAGCAAACTCTAGTCATTCGATAAGATTGAAAAGGCGCACTCGAGCCAATCTCGGTGCGCCTTTTTGCTACACAGCGTTGAGCCCGAATTGGGCTTGCGGCCACCGAGCTATCACAGCTTCACATGCCTCAAGCGCAACGCGTTCGTGATCACCGACACTGAGCTGAAGCTCATTGCCGCCGCCGCGATGATTGGGCTCAACAGAATTCCAAAGAATGGATACAGCACTCCCGCTGCGATCGGCACGCCCAGCGCGTTATAAATGAACGCGAAGAACAGGTTCTGCCGGATATTGCGCATCGTCGCTTCACTTAACTTCTTTGCGCGCGCAATGCCCCGCAGGTCGCCTTTTACTAGCGTTATGCCGGCTGACTGCATGGCAACGTCCGTGCCCGTACCCATCGCAATGCCAACCTGCGCCTGCGCCAGTGCTGGCGCGTCATTGATGCCATCGCCTGCCATCGCCACGATTCGTCCCTGCTGCTGAAGCCGCTTCACGACATCCAACTTCTTCTCCGGCAGCACTTCGGCTTCGAACTCCGCAATGCCCAACTTCCGCGACACCGCCTGCGCCGTCGTGCGGCTGTCGCCCGTCAGCATCACGACCTTCACGCCTTCCGACGCCAACAATCGCAGGGCCTCTACCGTTGACTGCTTCACGGGGTCGAGGACGCCCAGCACACCCGCGATGCGGCCATCGATCGCAACGAACATCACAGTGTGCCCTTCGCCGCGCAATTTCTCGGCACCCTGGAGCAACGTCCCAGGTTGAATTCCCAATTCGCTAATCATTCGGTCGTTGCCGACTGCGACCCTCCGCCCCTGCACTTCGCCTGTGACTCCGAGCCCGGTCAACGACTTGAAATTCCCCGGTTGGGACAGTTGCAGCCCATTGGCCTCCGCCGCTCTCACAATCGCGGCACCCAGTGGATGCTCGCTCCCGCGCTCCAGGCTCGCGACTGTGCGCACTACCTCGTCTTCCGTGAATCCGTCCGCTGCCTCCACTGCCTCCAGGCTCGGCCGTCCTTCGGTCAGCGTTCCCGTCTTGTCGACGACGATGGTGTCCACCTTCTCCATCGTTTCCAGTGCTTCGGCGTTCTTGATAAGCACTCCGGCGGTTGCGCCGCGACCCGTGCCGACCATGATCGCCATCGGCGTCGCAAGCCCCAAGGCGCATGGACACGCGATGATCAGCACCGCCACCGCATTCACCAGCGCGTAAGGCAGCCGCGGCTCTGGTCCAACAAACATCCACACAATAAACGTGACGACCGCCACGGCGATCACCGCAGGGACGAACACGGCAGCGACTTTGTCAGCGAGTCGCTGGATCGGAGCGCGGCTGCGCTGCGCCTCGCTCACCATGCGAACGATCTGCGCCAGCATCGTCTCGCTACCAACACGTTCAGCGCGCATCACCAGCGTTCCCGTGGCGTTCACCGTGGCGCCGATAACCCGCGTTCCTGCCGATTTCTCAACTGGCATCGACTCGCCCGTAATCATCGACTCATCGACTGCGCTCGCACCTTCCAGCACCGTGCCATCGACAGGAATCTTCTCGCCCGGACGAACCCTGAGTCGCACGCCAACCTGTACGCTTTCCAGCGGCACGTCACGCTCGCTGCCATCCTCGGCGACCACTCGCGCCATTTTCGGAGAAAGGTCCAGCAGCGCGCGGATCGCAAGCGAAGTCCGGCTCCTCGCACGTAACTCCATCACCTGCCCTACGAGGACAAGAATCGTAATCGCCGCTGCCGCTTCGTAATAAACGTCCGGTTGTCCGTGCGGCCCGCGCAGCGACTCAGGAAACAGTCCCGGCGCAAACGTAGCCACGGCACTGTAGATGTAAGCAACGCTCACGCCCAGGCCTATCAGCGTGAACATATTCGGAGAGCGGAACTTCACGGAGTTCCAGGCGCGCTCAAAAAATGGCCATCCCGCCCACAGCACTACCGGCGAAGCCAACAGCAACTGCAGCCAGGTCACCAGTCGTATCGGCAAAACGTGTGCCAGCACGGTCATGTGCCCCATGGCCAGCAACAGAAGCGGCACGCCAAATAGCAGGCTTACTTTCAGCCTGCGCCACATATCGTTCAACTCGGGATTTTCTTCCGCAGCAGCTGTAACCACTCGCGGCTCCAACGCCATCCCGCATATAGGACAAGCACCTGGCTTGTCTCTCACCACCTCGGGATGCATGGGACAAACGTACTCGACCTTCTTTGCCGGTGCCGTGATCGTCTCTGCCTCAAGCGCCATTCCGCACTTTGGACACGCACCCGGATGATCCTGCCTCACCTCAGGGTCCATCGGGCAGACATACCACGACTGCGCCTGCGCAGTTCCGGTTGAATTCATCGCCGCGTCACTTGGCGCACTCACCACCGGCGACGGACTCATCCCGCCTGGCTTATAATCTGGGCTAAGAAATTTCTCCGGCTCGGTCTGGAACCGTTCCCTGCACTTCGGATTGCAGAAGTAGTAGGTGGTTCCCTTGTACGAATACTCTCCACCGCGTGCGTTCTGTGGATCGACCATCATCCCGCAGACAGGGTCTTTCACCCGTGTGCCCGCAGTCTGTGTCGATTGCGGTTGCGCTCCGATCTTCACCACCGGGCTTGCACCGGCCGGCATCCCACCCGGCTTGTAGCTCGGGTCAAGGTAACGCGCCGGCTCGGACTTGAATCGTTCGTTGCACCTGGCGCTGCAGAAGTAGTAAGTGACACCCTTGTATTTGTGCTGCCCACCGCGAGCGTTCTGTGGATCAACGGCCATGCCGCAAACCGGATCCTTGACCTTCACAGGCTGCACTGCCTTCGTTGCATCTGCTGCGTCCATGTTATTAGTCCCCATCCAATCGTAGGTCCATCTTCCCACAGCGTCCGCACGAAGAGCGAGTGCAGGTTGCCGCTGGTAAAAAGCGCGAAGGTTGCTATTATTTAGTTCTGATTCGCTGGATTTATTACAGGGCTCAACTATTTTCAGGAAGGCGAACGCATGACCGCCGTCGAAGTCCAATTCAAGTACGTTGTTCCTCCAACTGAGGCTGTGCTCCGCGCCATTGACAGCGTGCGCCAAGTCTACGGAATCCGCAGCATCCGATTCCAGGAGAGCGAAAGCGTCATTCGAGTCGAGTTCGATGCTACCCGACTGAATGAAGCCTCCGTGGCTTCTCTTCTGCGCAGATCAGGTCTGGATATAAGAGAAAAACTGGAACTTGTTTAGCATCTAAGAAAAAGCGAAGGGGTCTTCCGTAAGTCTCTGGCCGAGTACCTTACGAAAAACCCCTTCACGCGCCACTTCGTCTGTCTTAGCTAAAGCACTCCCCGTGCCAATCTGGCCGTTGCTGAAAATGCTGGACTTACGTAAGTCTCCGAACTACATCTACCTGTAGGATTTGCAAGCCACCGATAAGTTTTACTCGTAGTGCGGCGATCGTCCTAGCTAGGTTGGGGGACGGCTCGTTGCCTGAAATAGGCTGAAAATAGCAAAGCCGCCATTACCGGCGGCTTGTACCTTCATGGTGGGCCCGGAGCGATTCGAACGCCCGACCCCTTCGTTCGTAGCGAAGTGCTCTATCCAGCTGAGCTACGGGCCCAACGAAAGTTAGTATACGCAACGTTCCGGTGTGTCGCAAGTCCCTTGGGACCAGATGTCATTACGAGTAGAGTTCCCGCTGCAACGGCCCCTGCCAATGCAAATCTCCATGAACGCTCAATCGATCCGAGCATGCTTGGGATGTATTCTGCCTAGGGAAGTAGTTTCTAAAACTGCAAGGTGGTTTGCGTTGGACGATCATTTCCTGACCCTGTTTAAGTACAGCCCGATCCCTATGTATTGGTGGCGACTGACTGATGCCACGTTCGATCCGGTGTTGGTGGATTTCAATGATGCGGCATCCGAAATGACCGGCGGTCGCATTCAGGAGTTGATCGGCACTCGCTGCTCCGCTATGTACGCAGATGACGAGAGAATCCGGGATGATTTCCGAGTAGCTTTTCACGATAAGAGGACCGTTCGTCGAACTTTGCGATACAGACTCCGCTCGACGGGGCAGGTCGGCTCGTTCAATGCTTCTTATATCTTCATCGCGCCTGATTCGGTGATCGTTGCCGTCTTGCCGTTGTAATTGTTTCCGCTTGAAACGCTTGAACTATTGCGAACCATCGCACGCCGGACGAAAAGCCTTCGCGATCATCTCGCCGAAAGACTTTTCCAGCTGTTCGAAAGCTCCAGCCTGCGCCCGCAGCACTAGCTCCACCACCACGCCGTCGCCGCGTTGAACTCGCAATTCCTTAGCTCGCCAGGGCTGCCCGTGTTCGAAATAGCTCTGTCGAGTGATAAGCGCAGGCAAGCCTGCGACGCGGGTCGGCTCGTTCTTCGCCGCAAGTTCCTTCACCATTTGATCGCGAAGATGGTCCTCGGCATCCTCAGCTACGTCCTCCAGCGACTTGGGCTTTCTGCCCTCTTCGTTGTTGTTGTTGAAGGCTCCGAGCGTAATTACCGACACCTTCATACCGGGGTTCGTGGCCTGGAGCAGGTCGCCGCTGAATAGCTCCTCTGCCTTCCATCCTGACGGGAACGCTGCACAGAAACCCCACTTCACACTCCTGTAGGGCATAGTCTTGCTGGCGCTTGTCTTTTGGGCGCCCGATGAGCGCGCCTTTCCAGACTGTTCTCGCTGCGCCATTGCCGCAAGGTTTCCCAGCAGCACTAGAACCAGCATCATCGCCAGCATCAGCCGTTGCATTCGTCTTGTCATTTCAGCAGCCCGAAGACGGCCACCTGGCCCTTCAGCGGCACGTAAACTTTTCCGTTCGCCACAGTGGGCGGTGTGAATTTCACAGCCGTGGTCATTGAATCGCGCGATCCTGCCTGCGTGCTGCTGTAAAGCTGCTCTGTGATGTCCAGGGCGTTGAACGCACGCAACACTGCCCCGCCGCTGCTCGGCTTCTCGATCGCCCATAGGATTCCGTTCGCCGTCCCATTCGAACTGATCACCGGATTCGTACCCGGAAAATCGAACGTAATCGAAGACTTTGTGGCCGAGGACGAAAGCTGGCCATTCGAGTAGCGGAACGCGTACACCGGTCCAGTCTCAGCGCTGATGTACACCAGACCATTCCAGTACACCGGCTGTTCATGACAATGGCTCACCAGCACCTTATCCAAATACTGCGCAATCTGGTTATTGCTGCTTGCCTGGTATTTGCCCATGTTCCCGGTGTCGACCAAGTACACGGAGCCCTTCTTGTCGGCGCCTACCAATCGGTTGCCCGGCAGCAGGGTCGGCGCGCCCACGCCCAAGTCGATGTCGTGCGAGTTCATGTTCGACTGGTCGAAAGGAGTGAAATAGTCCAGCACCTGCCCCGTCGGACCCAGCTTGACGAAGCTATCGCCATACTCCTTGCCTCCGCTGCTTGCCGTGAAGGTGCCGTTGCCGGACATGTAGTACAGGTTTCCGTTCGCATCCACAGGCAGGCCACCGCCGCTCATCCATATGCCGCCGCGCCGGCCGTTCGGTGAGTTGTTGTGGACGGCTAGCTGCGCGAGCGTATCCGCGTCGTAACCAATCACCCAGCCATGGTACGGCCCGTTGTCGCCGTGCGAAGCCCAGGCGATGTACACCACCCCATTCGAAAGCGTCAGCGCCGGACGTTGCAGTTCAATCTTTGCCTGGAACGAAACATTGCCGCTGCCGTCCGTGCCGTCGCCTGTTCCCTTCACCGTAGCCGTTATCTTCTTTGGGCCGCCAAACTTCTCGGCGCCGTTCGTGATGTCCAATGCGTGCAGCCGCTGGACATATGTTCCGCTCTCTTTCGTCGCGGCCACCACATACAGAGTCTTCGAGTTGGGATCGATCACCGGAGTTCCCGTGATGCCAATCTCCGGATAGATCGTGCTGCCCACGTCGCTCTGCGGAATGGTAGTCACACCCGTTCCCAGGAAGCTCTTTTTCCAGAGCGGTGCGGTTGTGGAGCCATTGGCGTCGAACGCATAAACGCTGTTGTGCTCGGTCGCAACGTACAACACGTTGCGAGTCGTTCCATTGATCGTTACGTTCGGAACGTAAAGGGGCTGCGCGTAAACGTATCCGTCCACCGTGTACGTCCACTTCTTTCCGAACAAACTTGAGTTGACGTTCGAAGGCGTCAAAATGGTCTCGCTCTTGTTCGCGCCCTGACGCGTATTGCCGTACTTGTACGTGAACATCCCCGAAAAGGCAGACGTCGTCGGACTGCCCACGGTCACCGTAGAACTATCGCTCTTGGAGTTATCGGCGTCACTGATGGCGGTCACGGTATGCATGCCGTCGATATTTGGCGCCGTGTAGAGGCCGCCACCACTAACCGTACCCACGGTGTTATCGCCACCGGTGATGCCGTCCACCACCCATGTCACTGATGTGTTCGACGCGTTCTGCACGGACGCAGCGAACTGCACCGTGCCGCCTTTGGCGACACTAGCCGTGGAAGGCGACACCGTCACCGAGATGGCCGTGGATGCTGCGACCGTGACATACACCGTCTTTTTGAATAACGTCGATCCGTTGTATGCCTGCACGGTCAGGCGTCGCGTGCCCGCCGCCATGGTCACATACGTATCGAGGCTGCTGGCGGAAACCTGGTTAACCTTCACCCCGTCAACGTAGATCTGCAGGTACTGCACCTTCGTGCTTGAGGTAGTGCTCGCCACGACATGCACTGGCGAGTTCACCGTTGCGCCGTCGGTCGGCGAGCAGAGCGTTACGGACGGACTCGCCGTCCCCGGAGTACACCCGCTCTCGGAAACGCCGACGCTGACCTGCGCGCTCTTGTTGGGATCAGCAACGCTCACAGCTTTGATCTTATGGCTGCCTACGACGCTCGGCGCCGCGTAGAGTCCACTCGAACTGATCGTGCCAACGGTGCCGTTGCCACCCTGCACTCCGTCCACATACCATGTCACACCCGTGTTCGTCGTGCCAGAAACGGTCGCCTTGAACTGCTGCGTGCCGCCGGGCGCCACAGTCGCAGACTCGGGGGAGATTGTCACCGTGATGGAAGTCGATCCGGAAGTCACATTGATGTATTCAGCCGTCTTGAAGTAAGTGCCGTCGTACGCCTGCACCGCTAAACGATGCTGCCCGCTGGTCATGTTCACATTAGTATTCAGCTTTGAGCCGCTGACCTGGTAAGCCTTCGTACCATCGACATAGACCTGCATGAACTGCACGGTCTTGCTGGAGTTTGCCGCTGCTATTACGTTGACCGGCGATGCAACGCCCGCACCGTCTGCTGGCGAGCAGATCCGTACCGAGGGATCCGCCGTCCCGGGCGTGCATGAAGCCGTGCTGCCGCTGACCGCGATGTATATGGTCTTCTTGAAGTACGTCCCGTTGTAGGCCTGGACCGTCAAGCGATGCGTTCCCGCAGACATATCCAGGTCAATATCGAGGTCGTGACCGGGGAGGCTATACTTCTTCACGCCATCGAGCCAGACCTCTACGAACTGCACGGCCGTGGCGGAAGTTGTTCCGGCAACGATGTGTACCGGTGAGGTCACGGTCGCTCCATCCGGCGGAGTACAGATCGTCACCGACGGTGACGCAGTATTCAGCGTGCAAGGAGTATGAGCAGCAGCGGGGTGGGCGTTGAGGACGAGGACTACGAATGCGGCGATTAGAAGAGCGGCCTTGCTGAAGACAGTTTGGGAGCGATGGTCAGTAACAACAGTAGGCATGGCCTCCTCGGTTGCAACGGGCGGATTGTATGTACACGGGGAAGATGCCTGAACGTCAACTTTGGTGGGCTGTTTACGTCAGCTTTCATGCACTATTCACCCGTGCTTCAGCCGGGAGCGTGGCTTTAGCTCTCACTCGGTACTCCTAAGAAAGTTTGTCCTGCAGCAGCGAACCACTCGGCTGTCTCGGCACACTCGGTTTGCTACCCTGTTGGTATGCGCGTCCTCATCGCCAGTTCCAACCCCGGCAAACTCCGCGACTTCGCCGCCGTCGCCTCTCTGCATAATGTCGAGGTCGCCCTCATGCCGGACTTCTCCAGCTACCCTGAAGCCGTCGAAGACGGAAGCAGCTTCGACGAGAATGCGCGTAAGAAGGCGGAGCACTACAGCCGATTCCTACCGGGCACCCTCGTTCTTGCGGACGATTCCGGACTGGAGGTGGACGCCCTCGGGGGAGCCCCCGGCGTATTCTCGGCCCGCTATGCTGCGCTCGGCCCTGAAGTGTTTGGCAACTCACCGGACGATGCCAACAATGCGCGCCTCATCCGGGAACTCGCACCAATCCCAGAGGCTCAGCGTACAGGCCGTTTTGTGTGCGTTATTGCAATCGCGCGGAACGGCCAGACGCTTGCCACGTTTCGCGGTGCGGCCGAGGGATTGATTCGGAGTGAACTGCGCGGCACAGGCGGCTTCGGCTACGATCCCCTGTTCTATTTCCCGGGACTTCGAAAAACCTTCGCGGAACTTTCCCCGCCGGAAAAGGCGGTAGTCAGCCACCGGGGGATGGCCTTCGCGGCCTTTCTTGACTGGTGCGATCACCAAGGCTTAGTTCGAAGCTCCTGAGCTACCGAGTCGCTCAGCCGACAAGCTACTGAGAAAAAATCTGTTCTCCTGGAGCGAGGGCGTAAGCCTGAGTCGAAGGATCCCTCTTGCCAGCTAGCTGGAATTTGCAACCAAACAAATGGGCCGCCCGAATCGGACGGCCTCACGCACAAAATGTTTCGACTACGCGCCCGAAATACGAGTGCTCCTCTCAACATGACGTTCCCGGTAGCTTGGCTACCGTTCCGTGACCATGTCCTTTTCCTTGACGTTCGCGGCGCGTGCGCGGTGCTGCCAATGCGACCACACGAACCAGATCACGCCCAAGATCAGGATGCCGCCGATCACGGCGTCAAAGCGATGGAACCAGGTCTTTAGCGCTGGGTTGGTGTTCCAGCTTTCGCCAAGCTTTAGGCCGACGTAGGCGAGCATGTAACACCATGGCCACGAACCAAGAAACGTGTAAACGTGGAAGCGGACGCGCGGCATGCGCGCGATACCAGCGGGCAGCGCGATGAACGTCCGCACGACGGGGAGCAGGCGCGCCACGAAAACGGTGACATCTCCGTATTTGGCGAAGAAGCGCTCCGACATGTCGAGGTCGTGCATGTTGAGCAGGATGTACCGTCCCCACCGCTCAACAAGCGGTCGCCCGCCGTAGTAGCCGATTTCGTATGCGAGCACTGAACCGACATTGCAACCGATCGCGCCCAAGGTTGCCACCATCCAAAGCGAGCTAAAGCGCCCTGTGTAGACCAGGTAGCCCGAAAACGGCATGATGATTTCCGACGGCAGTGGAATGCATGCCGACTCGATGGCCATCATCAGCACGATGCCGAGATAGCCCGTCGCTGAGATGCCCCAGATTACAAATGCGCCAAGCGTTTCAATCAGTTTCGCGATCATGATATGTATGGGTAGCTTGTTGCGAGCCGCAACGAAATATCAGATTCCAGGTCAGAAGCTCTCGCTGTCCTGGGTAAATGTGTAACCGGGGAGTGTCGCTCCCTCCGCGCTCTTGGATACCTTTACGCGAGTCGACTCTGCCGTGGCAGCCGAAGCATCCGCGCGGCGGAGGATCGCATATTGCGTGAACACTTCGTTGTAGAGCTTGGTGACCAGGAAGTTCTGGCCGCTGTCGTCGTGCCGCCACACTTGTCCGAGTTGCAGAGCTTTTACGGCCATAGAATGAGTGTAATTTGTAATCGCGAATCTGGTAATTCGAATCTTACTGAAGCGTCATTACGCGACTTTCCCCTCAAAAAGATCGCCCAACCGTTCCAGCCTGACCCTGACTCCGATATAGAATGTGCCGAAATTGGAGTAGACGCCGCTAACCTCGTCGAAGCGCATTTCGTAGATGAGCTTTTTGAACACGACGGGGTCGTTGCCGAAAAGATCCACGCCCCATTCCCAGTCGTCATAACCGATGGAGCCGGAGATAATTTGCTGAACGCGTCCAGCGTAGCGGCGTCCGATCATGCCGTGCAGATCCATCTGCCTTTGCCGCTCATCGATCGGAAGCGTGTACCAGTTCTTGTGCTCGCCCCGACGCCGATCCATCGGATAGAAGCAGATGTAGCGCTGGTCGGGAATTTTGGGGAACAGTCGTGGGCTCATCGCATGCTGCTGCCGCTCCACGGTTTCCTGTACCTCCCGATTCCACTCTTCCGAATGCGGGACGACGCCGCGCTCGCTGAGAGAGGCATAGAGCTTTACAGACGAATCGTGCAAGCTGAGTTCAACGACAGATACGTAGGACGATGCAGGCTCTAGAAACTCCTGTATGCGAAGGCTGTTCAGTTTCAATTGCGCAGCATTCAGTTCGTCGAGCGTCTTGCGGAAGTGCACGAACATCAGATCGCCCTTATGCCCGAGCAGCGAGAAGATACCGGAAGCGCCTTCGGCCTCAGCCTCTCCGAAGACGGCATTGAGTTCGCGCAGAATATCGCTTCGCTCGGCAGCGGTGAGCCTGCGCCACTCGGCCCAGCGGAAACGCATCATCTGGTGCAGCACGCTTGAGCCTTCAAGTGTGAGCGGAACTGCTGGTGCTTCGGCGCTCGCGCTGGGCGCGGCGGCGTGTCTGGAATTCATCGTCACTCCCGTATGTGATACTGCGGCAGAATCTCCATTGTAATCTGAGCAGCGGGAATGCGTGCAGAGCTTGAGGAAATGCGCGTGTCCGGCGTTCCTGTTACCATCTTCGGTAACTGGCTCAGGCGCAGGCGCCTGAACTGCGCGAGATCTCAAGACATGACGCCTTCGAAAGAAAATCGCCGGCAATTCGTCAGCTTTTCCTTTTACCGCGTCAGCCCCGAATGGCGACGGCTTCCGCAGGTTGAACGCGCCGAACACCGGCGCGAGTTCGCCGAAGTCATACGGCGCTGGAGCGAGCAGGTAGGAGTTCTCGGCTATTCGCTCGTCGGGCTTCGCGCGGATTGCGACTTCCTGCTGTGGCGCATCGCGTACTCGCTCGACGAGTTGCAGGAAATGTCAGCCCATCTGCTGCGCACGCATCTCGGCGGATACATCCAGAAGCCCTATTCATACCTGTCCATGACGCGACGTTCGAAATACATGATTGGCAGTGATCGCGGGCAGCACAGCGAGCTTCCGGCCATGCTGAAGCCGGGAGGATGCAAGTACCTGTTTGTCTTTCCGATGGTGCGGACGCGTAATTGGTACGTACTTCCCTTTGAGGAACGTGAGCGCATGGTGCACGAATTGACCAGGGCGGGACATGAGTTCACGAAGGCGCACGCGAATGTCATGTACTCGTTCGGACTCGACGACCAGGATTTTGTCATCACGGTCGAAACGGATGAGCCAAGCGAAATGTTAGAGCGTGTATTGCGCTTACGCGAGAGCGATTCGAGCACCTATGTTCAGCGCGATACGCCGAACTTCACGTGCGTGCGCGCAACGATCGAAGAAATGCTGGAGAAAATTGGCTAATGGCGCGCGGAATGGAAACTCGGCAACCCTCGAAAAGTGGCAAGCAGGTGGGCACCAAACCGGTGCGCGGCGGAGAGAAGCTGCTTGCGCGTGCCGGGAAACAGCCGGCAAATACAGCCGCTAAGTCGCTCAAGAAGCCCGCAAAAAAGCCGTCAACGGCGATTTCGAGCGACGCTGCGAGGCGGGCAGATGGTTACAATCCACTCGCGCCGGAACGCATTGGCGAGATTCTGAAGCGGCTGGACGGAGCCTACCCGAATGTGAAGTGTGCGCTGACGCACTCGAATGCCTGGGAGCTGACGGTTGCAACGATCCTGTCGGCGCAGTGTACGGACGTGCGAGTGAACATGGTCACGCCCGCCCTTTTCAAGAAGTATCCGACTCCGCAGGCTTTTGCTGCGCTGGAACCGGAACAACTGGAGCCGGACATCAAGTCGACCGGCTTCTTCCGCAACAAGGCGAAGTCCATTGTCGGTGCAGCGAGAAGACTGGTTAACGAGTACCACGGTGTCGTGCCGGATGACATGGATGCGCTTCTTTCGCTTCCTGGCGTTGCTCGCAAGACTGCGAACGTGGTGCTTGGATCGTGGTTCGGCAAAGCCGAAGGCGTGGTGGTCGATACGCACGTACTCCGGATTTCGCGCCGCCTCGAACTAACGGCGAATGACGACCCTCCCAGGATCGAGCAGGACCTGATGAAGGTGATACCGCGCGACAAGTGGATCGACTTCGCGCACCAGCTCATCCACCACGGACGCTCGTTATGCGTGGCGCGGCAACCGAAGTGCGCCGGTTGCCCATTGGAAAACCTGTGCCATGCAGCTGATAAGACATGGAGCACGGTCGACATCCATCGCACAGCACAGCCCTGAGCGACGGCTTGTCTGAAAGCCCTAGTCCTGCGCCGCCTTCTGCAAAGAGACGATCTTTCCGGCGTCGAAGACCGTGAGAAAGGCGTCCACCACGGCGGGTTCGAATTTCGCCCCTGCACCGCGTGCGATCAAGGTCCTGGCGACCGCAGGTGAGAGTGCGGAACGCCGGTCTACATCGTGCGTCAGCAAGTCGAATTCCTCGGCAACGGCAAGCACCTGGGCCTCTATTGGGAGCGCGCTCGCTGCTCCTGCCGGACGCAAGGCGATCGGCAACACCCGTCTTAACTGGGCGAAGTCTTCCGAATCGTGACTGGATGAGCGGCGAATACCATCTTCCTCGGCAGATGCGCTGAGGCGCGCAACCTTGCGCAGCATGTCCTCGTTCAGGTTGAAAGAACGAAGATCGCTCAACAGCGCCCGCGCCACGCGCATCCTCAATCTGCTCGCGATTGAGTCCCAACTCTTCGGCGATGACGCCGGTGTAATAGGCGACACGCCGAAGATGATCATGCGAAGCGGCGTCACGTGTGAGGAAGTAGCGCAGAAGCTGAATGAATCCGCGATACATCTCGTGCATCTCGCGAAACAGGCTTCCCGTCGCATAGGCAAACACGACCAACAGGCCGCCCCAAATGGTGATCCGCGACCAGGCGTCTATCGGAAGAGGCATTCGGCTGTAGCCGCCCATCAGCGTATCGCGAATGAAGATGCCACCGACAACGATGAAAACGCTGGCGCAGGCCGTCAGCGTCGCATGGCGGCGTCCCATGAAATAGGCCGAGAACAGCGTTGGCAGTACATATAGAAACAGCAGCATCTGGTTGAATGCGCCGAAGGTATTCAACAGTGCCGAAATCAACAGGAGCGAAAGCACGATCCACCACTCTTTGTTGATTTCGGACAGACGTGAAAGTCGAGTTGCCACCTGCCACCTCCAGAGCACGCATATTCGCGAGCTTGCACTGACTAAGCGGAACCTGTTATCGGAAGCCCCTGAGGGAGGCACACGAAGGCTATCACGACAAGACAAAATTTCGGCACCCGTCAGTACCCACCTAAGTAACCATTCGCAACTGCCCAAACGTACGGGTCCGAAGCGAGTTGGCGTGCGCGAAAGCGTGGGGTATGCTGTGGGAATTCCAATAGGAGATACGAGGACATGTTCCGTCTTTGTTTCAGAAGCGGCGTGGTGCGACTGTTTGTTATTTTGGTACTTATGAGTTCGTCGATGATGTCGCAAACGCTCCCTGCCCCGCAGGCGGTCACCGATCCTAAAAAGCTCGAAAGCAAGAACAAGCCCGACCTGCAGGGCTTCTTGATCGAGAAGCTGTACATGACGCGGGCCATCGGGGGTACTGCCTGGTCGCCCGACGGCAAGCAGATTGCCTTCGTTTCCAACATGAGCGGGCGAAGCAATGTGTGGACGGTCCCCGGCGCCGGCGGGTGGCCCACGCAGTTGACGATCAGCGATCAGCGCCAGATGTCTCCTGCGTGGTCGCCTGATGGCCGCTGGATCGCCTACATGAGCGACTACGACGGCGATGAGATGTGGGAAATCTTTGTGGTCTCGCCGATGAACGGCGATGTCGTCAACCTGACGACATCGCGACAGACGGCAGAAGAAAGCCCCGCGTGGTCGCCGGATGGAAAGCGCCTGGTTTACACGACGAAGCCGAAGACCTCACCCGTCGCCGAGGTGGACATCATCGACGTGGAGACCCGCCGGACTGTCCATCTCACGAAAGACACACCGCGCGAGTGGTCGAACTCGAATCCGATCTGGTCGAAGGATGGCAAATGGATCGCCTTCAACCAGAGTCGCGCTGACGGTAAGGACTCGAACATCTATGTCGCCGAGGTCGCGACCGGCAAGCTGGAAAACGTAACGCCGCACACCGGCGAGCACAACTACCATGTGGCGGATTGGTCTCCGGATGCGAAGCAACTGCTGATTACGTCTGACGCTGCGAACGATTACGACAATGTAGGAATGCTCGACGTCGCATCGAAGCAGATCGCTTGGCTGACGCGGGACAAGTGGGAAATCGAGGCGGGTGGGTTTTCACCAGACGGCAAGCTGGCCACGTGGACGGCGAACGTAGACGGAAACGTCGACATCTTCGTTTACGACGTCGCCACAAAAAAGACTGAGGCGCTGCCCATCAAGAAGGGCGTGAACTCCCTGGGCGGTGCCGAGTCGGCGTTCACAAAGGACGGCTCGCGACTGCTCTACTACCATAATGGAGCGGACTCTCCGAATGACGTATGGGTGTACGATATGGCGCCTCGCACATCGCTCCAAGTAACTCATGCCATGGTCGCCGGTCTGCGCTCCGAGGACATGGTGGAGCCGTACCTGGTTCACTACCCGAGCAAGGATGGGAAGTGGACGCTCTCGGCTTGGGCGTACGTTCCCAACAACATCATTCGCAACGCGAAGTACCCGGCGATCGTGTACATACACGGCGGACCGACCGCGCAGTCGATGAACGGCTTCAATCGCATCGTGCAGTACATGGTGAACCAGGGATACGTGGTAATCGCACCGAACTATCGCGGATCGACCGGGTATGGCAAAGACTTCATCGAGGCGAACCGGATGGACGCGGGCGGCGGCGAACTGCAGGACGTGGTGGATGCGGCGGAGTTCATTAAGAACTCCGGATTCATCGATCCGAAGAAGCTGATCGTGATGGGCGGTAGCTATGGCGGATATCTCTCGATGATGGCAGTGACGAAGTTTCCGGAACTGTGGGCGGCGAGTGTGCCCATCGTGCCCTTCGTGAACTGGTTTACGGAGTTCGAGAACGAAGACCCGGCATTGCAGGAATATGACCGCAAATTCATGGGAGATCCGGTTAAGAACAAGGCCTTGTGGGAAGACCGTTCACCGATTTTCTTCGTAGAAAAGATCAAGGCTCCGCTGCTGCTGCTGGCCGGCGGGAACGATCCGCGGTGTCCCAAGACCGAAGCGCAGCAGGTGGCAGATGCGGTGAAAAAGCGCGGAGGCGTGGCTCAGTTGAAAATCTACGAGAATGAGGGCCACGGCTTTGCCCGCGTCGAGAACCAGATTGACGCTTACAAGCGTGTGTCGGACTTCTTGAAGTCACATGTTCCGAGCCCGGGATGCGGGTGTTCCGTGGCTTTTTGATACGCTGGGCTACAGCTAAATATGAGGCGCGCTTTCAAGTGCGCCTTACTTTTTGGCTTTATTCGGGGCCGAATTGAACGGGTTGGATTGCGCGAGCTTCACGATGCCTTCGACCAGGCCTGGAATCGTATACGCCTCGGCCTGGACATCGACGGCGAGACCGTATTCGCGGAGTGTGTCGGAAGTGACGGGGCCGATGGACGCGTTGTAGAGGCCGCGAATTAGTTTCGACTGGCCGGAGCGTATACCGAGCAGTGCAACGTAATTGCGCACGGTTGAAGAACTGCTGAATGTCATGACATGAGGGCGCCGCTTCGGGTCCGCAAGTGTTGCGCGGAGGCGCGTGCGTGAGGAACTGGGAATAACGGTCTCGTAGGCTTCCACCACATCGAGGTATGCGCCGGCGCGGCGGAGTTCGCGAGGGATGACATCGCGAGCAACTTTCGCGCGGCAAAGCAGCACGCGCTTTCCTTTCACTTTCTCCGCGAGTGCATCGACGACAGCTTCGGCAACATATTCTTTTGGAGTGACTGCGACGCGAAGCCCGTGCTTTTCAATGGCAGCCCTGGTTGCAGGCCCAATGGCCGCAATCCGTAGATGGGCAAGTTCGCGCATTGAAACATTGAGCTTCTGCATGCGTTCGACCAACGCATCCACGCCGTTAACGCTGGTGAGTATGAGCCAGTCGTATTCGGAAAGAACCTTCAATGCATCGTTCAGCGGCTTCAACGAGCGCGGTGCTCGGATTTCAATGAAAGGGATTTCTGTGACGTCGGCACCTTCTGCGCGAAGAAGGTCCGTAAGCGCGCTCGCCTGTTTCTTTGCGCGTGAAACGACGATGCGCCAGCCAGAGAGAGGCTGTGCGGTTGGGGCCTTTCGAGTTGTGGTTGCGGAACTTGGCATTTGTGATTTGCCTGGACAGCGAACGCTACGGCTGTTGAGGTACGGCGACGGCAGCTTCCCCGTAGACTTCACGCAGAATCTGGTCGGCGCCGCGGCCGAGCAGCGTATCGCCCACACGCTCGCCGAGTGCGACTGCGTCGGTTCCCGTCTGAACCTCGCGTAAAACCGTGGTGCCGTCTGGCCGTGCGCAAACGCCAACGAGCGTGAGTATGCCATTCACCATGATGGCATGAGCGCCGATGGGCACCTGGCATCCACCGCCAAGCTTATTCAGCAGCGCGCGTTCTGCAGTGGTTGTTGCGCGGGCAACCGCATCATCAAGAAACTTCAGGTGGTCGCGCATGACGGTGTCGCCGAGGCGAATTTCTATGCCGAGCGCGCCCTGACCGGCGGCCGGGCACATAACTTCCGGCCGGATAACCTGGCGAACAAGTTGCGTTTTGTCGAGACGGAAGAGGCCGGCAGCGGCGAGGATAATTGCGTCGTACTCGCCCTCTTCAAGCTTCCGTACGCGAGTATCTACATTACCGCGCAGCGGGAATATATCGAGGTCGGGACGCACCTTCATGAGTTGAGCCTGTCGGCGAAGGCTGCTGGTTCCGACGCGCGCTCCTTTGGGCAGTTCTTCCAAACTCCCGTACTTGACTGAGAGGAATGCGTCGCGCGGATTTTCTCGCGTCGTAATGGCAGCGATTTCGAAACCCGGAGGCAGCGCGGTCGGAAGATCTTTCAAGCTGTGAACGGCGAGATCGACGCGGCCTTCGGCGAGTGCTTCCTCAATCTCTTTTGTAAACATGCCCTTGGTGCCGACTTTCGCGAGCGCGACGTCTGTAATCTTATCGCCCGTGGTCTTGATGATCTCCAGTTCAACCTGGTGTCCATGCTCGCGAAGAAGTGCGGAAATGTGGTTGGCTTGCCAGAGAGCTAGTTGCGAGCCGCGGGATCCGATGCGAAGAAGGGCCATTCTGAAAGCAATCCTTAAGTTACCCGTGCGACTTCTTTTCGGTGACACACGAGCCTGTCTCGTCGGGTGCGCTTGCGCCAATGGGCGCGGGTGATGCTTGAGCCCCAGAAGCGGCGTCGGCCTCAGCCTTGCGCACGTCGCGCAGGTTGAAGATGCGACGCACCAGGTCAATGACCGTGGTGGCTTCCGGATCGCGCGCCGCCGACTTCAATGTTGTGATCGGCGTGTGCATGATCTTGTTGATGATGCCGCGCGTTAGCGCCTCGATGGCGATTTCCTGCTCGGGCGAGAGTGTGCCAAGTCTTCCACGAACGCGATCAATCTCCGCCTGACGCACGGTTTCAAGGTGCTCCTGGAGCGACACGATCGTCGGCACCACGTCGAGCGTTTGCAGGCGCTGCCGGAACTTGACGACTTCAACCTCGACGAGATCTTCGGCACGTGCGGCTTCGCGGCGTCGATCGCCGAGATGCGAGGAAACGACCTGCTGCAGGTCGTCCATATCGTAAACGAAGATGCCATCGAGATCGTTGAGCCCGGGATCGATGTCGCGCGGAACAGCCATATCGATGAAAAACATCGGCCTGTTCCTGCGCTTCTGAAGAAAGCGCTCGCCGTGTTCCTTGCGAAAGATGGCGTGCGGAGCGCCAGTGGAGCTGATGATGATGTCGGCGCGGTCGACCGAGTCGTAGAGCCGTTCAAACGGGATGGCTTCGCCCTCAAACTTGCCTGCCAGGGCTACCGAGCGTTCATAGGTGCGATTGGCAACGTAGATCTTCCCTGCTCCGTGGGCGATCAGATGGCGTGCGGCAAGCTCCTGCATCTTCCCTGCGCCCACCAGATACACGCTCTTCCCAGCCAGGCTCCCAAAGATCTTCTGCGCAAGTTCCACGGCTACGGAAGCGACGGAGACGGAGTTACTGGCCACCGCAGTTTCGTTGCGAACTTTCTTGGCGACGGCAAAGGCTCGCGTCATAAGCGCGTCGAGCTGGGAGTCTACGCTGCCCACCGCACGTGCTACGGCGTAGGCCTCCTTCACCTGGCCAAGAATCTGCGGCTCGCCTACGACCATGGAATCAAGGCTTGAGGCGACGCGGAACACGTGGCGTATGGCTGCGAGTCCCTTGTGCTCGTACAGGTGCTTTTCGAATTCGTTCGACTCGAACCGGTAGTATTTTCGAAGGAAGTCGCGAAGGTCGCAATCGCCGTTCTTGGAGCGGGCAATCATCTCCACTCGGTTGCAGGTGGAGACGATCAGCGCTTCTTCGATGCCGGGATACTCGGCGAGCTGGCGTGTTGCCTCGGAAAGCCGGGCTTCGGGAATAGCGAAACGTTCGCGTACCCCGACTGGCGCCGTCTTGTGGTTCACGCCGATGACGAAGAAGTTCATGGAGCAACGAACCTATGCACGCTGCTTAGGTAATTGGCGGCCCAGGCACACACGGCAGCGATGAAGGCAAAGGTGGCGAGATAGGCAGCCTTGCGCCCTCGCCAACCGGAATTCCAGCGTGTGTACAGCAGTACCACGTACACGCCCCACATGATCAGGGAGAGCAGCACTTTGGGATCGCTGAAATACGAAACGCCAAATCGACTCTGCGCCACGACGGACCCTGCGACGAGGCCCAGCGTCATGAACGGGAACCCGAGCAGCAGCGCACGATATCCGAGGTCGTCGATGACCTGCAAGGCAGGCATACGGCTCAACAGTCCGATGGGCTGCTTGGACTTTAGACTGTGCGCCTGCAACAAGTACAACAGGCTTGCTACGAAGCTCAGGAACAGGGACGCATAACCTATCAGCAGCATGCAGACGTGCGCCAGAATCCATCCGCTACGCAACATGGGCGAGCTGAATTCAACCGGACGCTGGGCGAACGCCGACCCGAAGGTAAGCAAAAAGGCCAGCGGAAATATGAAAAGTCCGGGCGAACTGGTGCGAAACCGCGCATACACCACCATGAAGATGACGACGATGAGCCATGCCAGGGCGGATTCGGCGTGGCGGATAGTGAGCAGGTCCTGGTAACCGTAGAGAATGGCTGTTTCCGCAAGGGAAACGAAATGGAAGACCATGCCAAGGCCGACTGCGGGAACGGCGATGCGCGACAGCCAATCGCCTTTCTTGCTTAACAGCAAGACCGCATAAAGGAGGCCGATGCCGTAGAAGACAGTCGCAATCCTGAGCCAGAATAGAGGCATAAATGCGTTCGTTGCGAAACCGGGCGCGCACTGAAATTCCGTAATCCCAGCTTGAAATTCGATTATACAGTCGCACCAGAGCTGGTTTAGTGTGTCAGTCACGTATGGGTGTGACGTGCGTCACATCCCCCGGGCAAAGCAGTACTCGTGTCTCCCTCGCAAGGCGCCCAAGTGAACGTTCTGCGCACGGCGAGAAATGAGTCACCGTCGCATTCGTCTGCCTTTATCCGTCAAGTTCCAGAGGCGCGAGAAGCTCTTCGATGTTGCCGGAGTCCACCTGAAGATGCCGGCCGTCTTCCATCATCTTCTCGACATTGTCGAAGGCCTGAAAAAGCCGCATCTTGGCCGAGGCGTACTGCTCAGTCCCCGAGAGCTGTCGTCCGTGAGTTAACGCCCAGCCTTCCAGGGATTCTCGACGAATCGCGACTGTGACGGCGAACATCGTCTTGCGGTCAGCCGTTACGTCGAAGATGTACTCGGTTCCAGCAACGGCGGAATTGCGGGACGGACGGCTTCCCACAAAATAGTACTGGTACACGTATCCAGTCTGCCCGGTGTAGCTCTTGAGACGGCGCACTGCCATGAGCCCAATTGTAATGGGTCGCGCCTGCGCCGAACACTTCCGGCATTGTTGTTTCAGGGCAGTTCGAGGCCAGCAGCGTGGAATTAATCGACAGCGAGAGCGGGCCAGCAGTCTCCGAAGCGCGCGGGGAGGCATCCTAGCTATGAACCATTCCTCCTAATGACAGAAACCCTCAACCGAAAGGAATTGAATCATGCGCGACATGGACACAAAGGTGTATCGAGGAGAATCCGAAGACCGCTTTACCGGTGCAATCGAGTCACAGACATCGAAGATTCCGTCGTCAGGTTACCTGGCAGCAGCCATCAGTTCCATGGCTGCTTCCGCGGTTCTGAAGGCTATGGGCCGGAACGAATGGTCGCTTTTCGTCGGGCAATGGGCGCCGGCATTCCTGATTCTTGGCGTTTACAACAAGATGGTGAAGCAGCACGGCTCGGACGTATATAGCAAGGCTGCTTAGTACAAACAGGCATCGCACCCGCAGCTCGCAGGCGCCGCGCGGAAACGTGCGGCGCTTCCCTTTTGGCTGCCGGCCCAGCTACGTGGATATGCCGAGCTGTTCAACGGGGGCTTCCCGCAATCGCGAAGCTGCGGATTCTGGTGAGATGTCGCTGAAGTACACCTCCTTAAAGCTGTAAGACTTTTCTTTGCGACCGAGCAGCGGCATGATTTCAATATGCCAGTGATAATCCTCGTCGATGCTGCGCCAGTAATTCAGGACATTGGAGCGGTGCGTCGTGTTCGGCGAGGTATGTAGGACGAGGTGGAAGCTGTCTGCCAATGAGCGAATGCGATTCAGCGAGCGCTTCAGAAGAACCGCGCAGTCACGCAGGATTCCGGGACGCGCCAGCGTTCCTCGCTCAAAATATGCTTCGTGGTTCTTCGGCATGATCCAGGTCTCGTATGGCACGCGAGGGGCATAGGGACAACTCGCCACGTAATCGCCACGTACTTCGATAATGCGCCGGCGATCCTGCAATTCCTGATCCAGGATGTCGCAAAATACGCAGCGTTCCTTCTGCTGGTAGTGATCGCGTGCGGCGCGTAGTTCGTAGAGCACACGGCGCGGTACGAAGGTGCTGGCGACGATCTGAGATGTAGGGTGATCGAATTCCTGCCCGGAGAGCGGGCCGTAGTCCTTAAACACGCTTACGTACTTGAAGCGATGATCGCGCTTGAGGTCCTGGATTCGCTGCGCGCATAAGATCAGGAATTGTTCGATCTCCTCGTCCGAGGCCAACCAAAGATGGCGATCGTGGCGCGGATTCTCAACCAGAACTTCGTGAGCGCCAACAGGACGCATCTTGTCGTAGAGGCCCTCGCCACGACGCTGCGGATCGCCCTCGACTCTATACAGTGGAGCGGGATGAACGACGGCACGCGCCGACCAGGAACCGCCATCCACCGATGGCATGGAAGAGATAATTTGCGCTTGCTGAGGCGACTCCGGGCAATAACGGCAGAAGGGCTCGTTGCGCAACCCGGGCTCGGCATCATCGCCGGAGACGATCCATGAACGCGTGATGGGATCTTTACGCAGTTCCATACGATTCCAAGGTAAACACCGCCGGGGCAGAAGAGTCAACCGTCGGGAACCTGGCGGGCAGGCGACCTGCAATGCAGCGAAAGTAGAGTTGGAGGGCCGAGTTCCTGAACTTTGGGGCGGCCTCGTTTGTTATACTGGCGCCCATCCGCAAATAGTTTTTTGACCTAATGACTGAACCCACCACGCCATTGATGCGCCAGCACGCGCAGATCAAGCGAGAACATCCGACCGCGCTGCTCTTCTTCAGGGTGGGGGATTTCTACGAGCTTTTCCTCGAGGATGCTGTTGTTGCCGCCCGTGAATTGCAAATAACGCTGACTTCACGCAGTAAGGACTCGGGCGTAGCCGTGCCCATGTGCGGCGTTCCTTACCACGCGGCAGAAAACTACGTCGCAAAGCTAATTCGCAAGGGCTACAAGGTCGCCATCTGCGACCAGGTGGAAGACCCAAAGCTCACGAAGAAACTGGTGCGTCGGGAAGTGACGCGCGTAATGACGCCAGGGACGGCGCTGGACTCGCAGGCCGGGTCGGAGGAAAACAACTTTCTAGCCGCCGTGGCGCGTAAGGGCACAGCGGTTGGTTTCGCCGCGCTGGATCTTTCGACCGGAGAATTTTGTGCAACCGAGTTCACCGGTGACGATGCGGATCGGCGCGCGGTGGAAGAGTTGCAAACGCTCAGGGCAAGGGAGTTGTTGTTTGCCAGTTCCCTGCCGCTCTTTGAAGTGCTGCGTAAGGCTCCGCAACTCACTGGAGTAGCGCAGGCGGCGGCTGCACCGATATTGGCCGCGCCGGAATTGACCTCGGGCGTTCGCTGGGCGGAGACGCCGCTCGAAGATTGGATCTTCGCGGCTGACTACGCGATTCCGCTGGTTGAAAACCATTTCGGAGTGTTGTCGCTGGAGGGGTTCGGCCTAGCTGGACGTCCGGCGGCGGCGATTGCTGCGGGAGCGATTCTGCACTATGTACGCAGCACGCAGCGTGGTTCGCTCGACCACGTGGATCGCATTGGGTTCTACGAACGGCAAAGCTGCCTGGTGCTGGACGCAGTGACAGTTCGGAACCTGGAGCTGGTTGAGCCACTGTTCGCGGGCGCCGGCGACAACATAACGTTATTCCGGGCAATCGATTGCACGGTAACGCCGATGGGCAAGCGGCTGCTGAGGTCATGGATACTGCGGCCGTCCATCGAACGCCCCGAGATCGAGCGCAGGCTGGACGCGGTGGAAGCCGGGGTGAAGGACACGATCGCGCGCGAAGAACTGCGCCGCGCGATGGACGGCATTCTGGACATCGAGCGACTGTTGAGCCGCGTAACTCTCGAAACGGCGAATCCGAGAGATGTGATCGCGCTGGCCGCATCGCTGGCGAAACTGCCGCGAGTTCGGACGGCGGCATCGCGCCTCAATTCAGAACGCCTGCAAGCGCTGCACACGGCGATGGACGAGCTGGTCGATTTGCGCGAAGACATGGAGCGCACGATCGAGGCGGAGCCTCCACTGACGCTGGCCGATGGTGGAGTAATTCGCTCCGGCGTTGATGCCGAACTCGATGAGCTGAGAAACCTGAGCCGCAATGGCAAGCAATACATCGCTCAGATTGAGCAGCGGGAGCGCGAGCGCACCGGCATCGGTTCGTTGAAGGTCAAGTTCAACAACGTCTTCGGTTACTACATTGAGTTAAGCAAGGTGAATTCGCACCTTGCCCCGCAGGACTACGAGCGTAAGCAGACGCTGGTCAACGCAGAGCGTTTCACAACTCCCGAACTTAAAGAATATGAAACGAAGGTGCTGGACGCGCAGGAGAAGATCGTCGAGCTGGAGCGGCGATTGTTTGCCGAGCTGCGACTGCGCATAACGGCACAGGCAAAGCGCGTACGGCAGACGGCCTTGGCGCTGGCGGAAGTTGATGTCCTGGCAGCGCTGGCGAATTTGGCGGCGGTGCGGAACTACTGTCGCCCGAAGTTCGACGAAAGCGGCGACATAGAAATTGCCGGCGGTCGGCATCCGGTCATCGAACAAGCCGAGCTGACGGGCAGCAACGACCGGTTCGTTCCGAACGATCTTTACCTGAACAACTCGAGTCACGCGGTGATGGTGTTGACTGGCCCGAACATGGGAGGCAAATCCACCTACCTGCGGCAGTCTGCGCTAACCGTGCTGATGGCGCAGATGGGTTCGTTCGTGCCTGCGCGACAGGCGCGGCTCAGCGTAGTGGACCGCATTTTTACGCGCATCGGCGCCAGTGACAATCTGGCGCGCGGGCGTTCGACCTTTATGGTGGAGATGACGGAGACGGCGGCGATCCTGAATACTGCCACGCCGCAATCGCTGATCCTGCTGGATGAAATTGGACGCGGCACTGCGACCTATGATGGACTGGCAATTGCGTGGGCTGCAATTGAGTTTATACACGCGAGGACGCGGTCGAAGACGCTGTTCGCGACGCATTACCACGAACTGACGGACTTGGAAGAACTGCTCAAAGGCGTAAAGAACTATCACGTATCGGTGAAGGAGAGCGGCGGCGGAATCGTCTTTCTGCGCAAGGTGGAAAAGGGCGCTGCAGATAAGAGCTACGGAATCGAAGTGGCAAAGCTGGCGGGCTTGCCTGCGGAAGTAATCGCGCGAGCGCGCGAGGTGCTAGCCGAGCATGAGAACGCCGAACGCGAGGCGACGCATCATCTTGCCGCCGTAGAGGAGCGCACGCCACGTGCGGCTCAGTTAACCATTTTTACGCCGCTATCGAATACGGTTGTGGATCGCATACGTGATGCCGATCTGAATCGGCTTACGCCGCTGGAGGCGCTGAATCTGCTGCACGAACTGAAGAAACAGTTAGATTAGGGCAGACGGCTTGACTCGTAGTGAAGTAACAAGGACGGGGGAAACGATCCGTCGTCCCCGCTATTGCTATCGATTGCGTGTGCGTATTATTGCGAAACTTCTACGGTTTCCTTGTTGGCTGGAATCGTTGGCGAGAATCGAACAATTTCGCTACAGAGAGCAGATGCTTCGCTGCGCTCAGCAGAAACTCTTAGCGAGATTTTCTGCATCGCGCTGATGCTTAACAGGTGAACTCGATGCCCAAAGATATTCCCTCCCAAATCGGACAACTGCTTACTTTTGGCTTTGATGGTACAGAGGTGTCCGCGAAGCTACGGGCGACGCTGGCAACAATGCAGCCGGGTGGGGTCATCCTGTTCTCGCGCAACATCGAGTCGCCGGCGCAGACGCACGCTCTTTTGCGTGAGTGCCAGAAGTCGGTCGCGACGCCCATGCTCCTGTGCGTGGACATGGAAGGCGGCACCGTAGACCGCCTGAAAGACGTGATCGCACCCGCGCCGTCCGTCGCCGACGTGTTCGCCACGGGCGACAAGAGGCTGTTTCGCAAGCATGGGCAACTGATTGGTAAGGAAGTGCACCTGCTCGGCTTCAACGTGGACTTTGCTCCCGTGGTGGACCTCGGCTTTGAGGCGTCGAAGACGGTGATGACGTCACGCACGGCTTCCCCGAACGCAACCGATACGGTGGCGTATGCGCGCGGGTTCCTGAAGGGATTGAAGGACGAGCACGTGCTGGGCTGCGGCAAGCACTTCCCCGGGCTCGGGGAGGCCAACCTGGACACGCACCACAAGCTGCCCTCGATCGAGAAGTCGTGGAAGAAGCTGTGGGACGAGGACCTTGTGCCGTACAGGACGATGCGGCGAGAGTTGCCGTTCGTGATGGTTGCCCATGGGGCGTATCCGGCGGTAACGAAGGATTCAACTCCAGCTTCTATCTCGAAGAAGTGGATCGCCGAGATTCTGCGCAAGAAGATCGGCTACAAAGGGCTGGTTATCTCGGACGATCTGGAGATGGGCGGCGTGCTGGCGGCGGCCTCGATCGAAAACGCCGCGGTGGAGACGATACGCGCCGGCGCCGATATCTTCCTGGTATGCCGCAACGATGAGCATGTTTGGCGCACATACAATGCGGTTCTCCGCGAGGCCGAGCGCGACAAGCGGTTCGCCAGGCTGGTGGAGACGGCGGCCAAACGCGTGCTTACATTCAAAAAGAAATCAGCAGAACTGAAGCACAGGCCAGTGTCGGTACCGACGCAGGCAATGGTGGACAAGTTGCGCAGGCTGAACTGGGAGTTCACTGAGCGGGTGCGGTTGGCTTCTATGACCGCGATGGCGGGGTCTGTTTAGGGAACGAGGCGAGCGTGATTGTTGCGGGTGTGATGAGTGGAACATCGGCGGACGGCATCAACGTGGCGCTGGTGCGCCTCGCGGGCAGCGGCTTCCGCACGCGATTCGAACTGCTGGCGCACGAGGAGTTCCCTTACCCAGGCGCGGTGCGTCGGACCGTACTCTCCATGATGAACGCCACGGCCGCGAGCGTGGCGGACCTCGCGCGATTGAACTTCCTGCTCGCGGAACTCTATGCGGACGCCGTGCTGGAGACTCAGCGACGCTCGGCAACGAAGTGCGAGCTGGTGGGATGCCACGGACAGACTCTCTATCACCAGGGCGAAGCCGAGAGCTTCCTTGGACGCAAGCTGGCCGTGACGTGGCAGACGGGGGAAGGCGCGGTGCTGGCCGCGCGTGTCGGCGTGCCGGTGGTCAGCGATTTCCGCCCTGCAGACATGGCCGCCGGCGGCAAGGGCGCACCCCTGGTTCCCTTCCTCGACTACCTGCTGTACCGAAATGCAACGCGTGGACGCATCGTGCAGAACATCGGCGGCATTGGGAACCTTACGGCCATTCCGGCGGGCGCCACGGCGGAAAGCGTTGTTGCCTTCGACACCGGCCCCGGCAACATGGTGATTGACGCAGTCATGGAGAGGCTTTTCGACAAGCGCTTCGATCGCGATGGCAAGGTGGCCGCGAAGGGCCAGGCGCTTCAGACGGTGGTGAGCGAGGCGTTGCGCGATGCGTTCTTCCGGCGCAGGGCACCGAAGACGGCTGGCCGCGAACAGTTTGGACGCGAGTATGTGGAGTTGTTCCTGAAGCGTTGCGGGCGGGCGCGTAAAGAAGACGTTATCGCGACGGCTACGTTGCTGACCGCGCGCTCGATTGGCGAGGCGGTGCGAGTGCTCTCGGACGGTGAGCGCAAGTTCCACGACTTCCTGGTCTCCGGCGGCGGAGCGAAAAATCCGACACTGATGTCGATGATCGGAGAAGAATTACATCGGCGCGGACTCAAGCTGCGGTCCACCGACGAACTCGGGTTACCGGCGGAGGCAAAAGAGGCTGTGGCGTTCGCGGTGCTTGCATTCGAGACATGGAACCGGCGGCCGTCAAACGTGCCCTCAGCCACGGGCGCGAACAGACCGGCGATCCTGGGGAAGATTTCGTATGTATAGGGCGCGAGGCACGAGTCGCCGGTCGCGAACCTCGGTTGTCATGATGTTGCTGCTCGCGGCGTGCTTCGCTACGTCGTGTTCGCGTAAGCCGGAGGCGAACACGGCGGTGATGATCATCGAGAGCAGTCCCACGAACCTCGATCCGCGCGTGGGAACCGACGCCCAGTCGGAACGCATTGGCAAACTCGTGTTCGACGCGCTGCTCCATCGAAACGAAAAGTTCGAAGTGGAACCCTGGCTGGCGGAGCGCTGGGAAGTCCCAGACCCGCTGACCTACGTCTTCCATTTGCGACACGACGTGCGCTTCCACGATGGGCGGCAGATGACTTCGGCAGACGTGAAATGGACGTTCGATTCGATTCTGCTCGGTAAAATTCGTACGCCGAAGGCGAGCACGTACCGATTCGTCGAGCGCGTGGATGCACCTGATAACTGGACCATCGTCTTCCATATGAAGGAACCGTATGCGTCGCTGCCGTGGAACCTGTCGGATGGCGCGATCGGAATCGTGCCGAACGGCAGTGGCGATGAAATCACGCGCAGTCCCATCGGGACAGGGCCCTTCAAGCTGGCGAGCATGGAGCAGGATCGGCAAGTCACGATCGAGCGCAACCCTCACTATTGGGGCACTAAAACGAAACTTGAACGCGTGCGATTCATCGTGGTGCCGGATGCGACGACACGCGCGTTGGAGTTGCGCAAAGGCAGCGCCGACGTCGCCATCAACGCGTTGACGGCAGACATGGTACTAACCCTGGAGAAGGACAACGGCCTCGTAGTGCAGCGCTCGCCTGGGACCATCTACACCTATCTGGCTCTGAACCTTCGCGACCCGATATTGCAGGATCGCCGCGTGCGGCAGGCGTTGGCGTTCGCGGTAGACCGCCGACCGATGATTCACTATCTGTGGCGCGACATGGCGCGCCCGGCCGCAAGTGTCTTACCGACGCAACACTGGGCGTACACGGATGATGTGCCAAAGTACAACTACGATCCGGAGAAGGCGCGCAAGTTGTTGGACGAGGCGGGGTATCCGGAACGCGGTGGCGTGCGCTTCCACCTGACGATGAAGACCTCAACGGAGGAATCCACCCGCTTGCTGGCGGCAGTATTGCAGCAGCAATTACGCGCAGTGGGAATCGTGCTGGACATTCGAAGCTTCGAGTTCGCGACCTTCTACTCCGATGTAGTGAAAGGCTCATTCCAGTTGTATTCGCTGCGCTGGATCGGCGG
The DNA here is from genome assembly GCA_035561135.1 of Clostridia bacterium. Taxonomy (NCBI): domain Bacteria; kingdom Bacillati; phylum Bacillota; class Clostridia; species Clostridia bacterium. The sequence continues at coordinate 168,065 of DATMYA010000071.1, read as the reverse complement.
CAACGAGGATCCAGACATCTACGAGCACGTGTTCGAGTCCACCAGCACTCCGCCAAAGCGCGCGAATCGTAGCTACTACGCAAACCCGCGCGTGGACGAACTGATCCACCAGGGGCGGGCGACGCTGGAGAAGCAGGCGCGCAAGCAGATCTATGCGGAAGTGCAGCGACTGATAGCCGAGGACCAGCCATATATCAATCTTTGGTATCTGGACAACGTTCTGGTGCACACGCGCCGGCTTCGCAACATAGAGATGAGTTCGTCTGGCAATTACGATTTTTTGAAAGTGGCAGAACTGTGGCAAGAAGTTCGGCAGTAGTGAAACTTCCCGAACTCTCAAGCTGTGCCGCTCGGATTTCGATTGTCTTTCTAAACCAAAGTTACAACCGGAGTTGAACGCTCCCTTTGACTCGGTGCTGATGGTAGGGGTTCTTCGACCCCGCGACTGCGTTGCTCCGCTCAGGAAGAAAACGGCGTCGCCGCGCAAGCCAGCATCGAACATTGGTCTCGAACATAAGTCTCCTGTGCGGGGCGATTTTTCACTTGAGGGCCAAGTCCCACCTGTTGGACCGCTCCATTGAACATCTGAAGTGCGTGATAACATCAAGGTTTCATTCGAGAATTCTTCCGAATGCACGGAGTTGCCTTTAGTGCGGATACTTTTCGTAGGAGACATCTTTGGACGGCCGGGCCGCAGTATCGTGCACGATCATGTGCCACGTCTTGTCGCCGAACACAAGGTTGACCTGACGATCGCGAACGCCGAGAACGCCGCCGGTGGTTTCGGCGTGACACCGCAGATCGCAGAAGAGCTGTTTGAACTCGGGATCGACGTACTGACGACCGGCAACCATGTTTGGGATAAGCGCGAGATCATGGAGTACATGAACTCCGCGAATGGGAGTCCTTACTCGCCGGCAAGGAGAGTGCTGCGTCCCGCAAACTATCCCGCGGGCACGCCCGGACATGGGCTGTACGAAGGCAAGACTCGCGCCGGTGTGCCGTACGCCGTCATAAATTTGCAAGGGCGCGTGTTCATGACGACCATCGACGACCCTTTTCGCGTGGCGGACGACTTGCTCGCGCGCGTGTCGGCCAAAATCGTTTTTGTAGATATGCACGCCGAGGCGACTTCTGAGAAGGTGGCATTGGGCTGGTACCTGGACGGTCGCGTGACTGCCGTAGTTGGCACGCATACGCACGTGCCGACGGCGGACGAGCGCGTGCTTCCTAACGGTACCGCGGTACAGACGGATGTTGGCATGACGGGCCCGTACGATGGCGTGATCGGCGTGCAGAAGGAACTGATTCTGCAAAAGTTTCTGACAAGCCTGCCGTCCCGCTTCGAACCGGCGACCGGCGACGTACGACTCTGCGCCGTGCTGATCGACTGCGACGAAGCGACTGGGCGCGCAACTTCCATCGAACGCCTCATGATTCGCGACTGATGACCTCTGACCTGAGAAGCACGGACAACTCCGAATCGCACGTTGTCGAGGCGAATACGCCCGAGAAGATGGCCCATTCGGAGCAGGAATTTCGCTTGCTGGACTTCGACGCCTACCTCTTCGATATCGACGGCACTTTGCTGAACAGCCATGACGCGGTGCACTACAATGCGTTCCACAGCGCGCTGCAGAATGTGTATGGCTGTGAGTTGAAGATTGACAACGTACCGGTACACGGGAATACCGACATAGGAATCCTGCGCGCGGCGCTGAACGCGTATGGTGCGACGGAGGCGGAATTCTCCGCAGGTCTGCTGGATGCACTTGAACATATGTTTCGCTACGTGGACCGGAACGCCGGTGAACTGAGGCCGGTGTTGTGCCCAGGCACTCGGGCATTGCTGGAAACTCTGGCGAGCAGCGGCAAGGTGATCGGCATCGTATCCGGCAACGTGGAGCGCATTGGCTGGCTCAAGCTGGAAGCTGCGGGGATTCGCGAGTTCTTCAGCATAGGGTCGTTCAGCGATCGCAATGAGCTGCGGGAAGATATCTATCGCTGGGGCCTGGAGGAAGCGAGGCGCAGGCTTGGGAGCGATGTACGCGTCTGCTTTGTGGGCGATACCCCGGCAGATGTGCTTGCGGCGCGTGCGTTGAACATGCCTGTGATTGCCGTCGCAACAGGTATTTATCCCGTTGCGGAGCTGCAGAAACTGCGGCCATCCGCCTGCATATCGTGCTACGGCGATCTTATTGAGTAGTTCCCGGTCGATTTCGACCGATTCCCTTCCAGCTTTACTCGCCCGCATTGCCCGTACGCGGTAGAATCGGGTCTCTGATGCGGGGTCCTCTTTCACTCTTGTTGGCAGCAGCCATGAGCGCTCTGGGCGCGGCACAGTCCGCAGTGTCAGAAGCGCCGCAGGCTCACGCAGCGCAATCGGCGCAGGCTGTGGCAGTGCCCTGCGTGAGTGCAGTTGGCGAACAGAGGAGTGCTTGTGAGGTTTCCGAACGCGACAAGAAGGATGCTAAACGCGAGTTTGCGCGCGGGTTGAAGCGGCAGAACGCTGGCGGTATTCGGGAAGCGTTCTCGCATTTCGAAGTAGCGGCGAAGCTGAATCCGCGAAGCGTGGAATACATTACAGCGCGCGAAGTTATGCGTCAGCAGCTGGTTAACGAGGCACTGCAACGCGCGAATGCCGCAGACAAAGACGGACGCCGCGTCGAGGCCATGGCCGAACTCCGCGGCGCGCTGGAACTCGATCCCGAGAATGACTTCGTCAAGCAGAGAGTTCGAGACATCCTAGGCGCGTCGTCCGTGCAGGCAGAGCAACACTTCGATGTTTACGGAGCAGCGGCGGAAACGATCCTGACACCCGAGCCTGCGACCCACAATTTCCATTTCAAAGGATCGAGTCGCGAGCTGCTGGAGCAGGTGGCGCGAGCGTACGGACTGGTTCCGACCTTCGACGATAGCGTGGCAAGCCGACAGGTGAAGATGGAACTGGCCGGCGTGGATTTTGCTACGGCCATGTCCGTCGCATCACGCCTCACCAAGACTTTCTGGACGACGCTGGGAAGTAAGCACGTGCTGTTTGCGGCGGATACCGACCAGAACCGTCGCTCGCTTCAGCGCATGTCGATGCGGACGTTCTATGTGCCGGACGCATCGACTCCACAGGAATTGAACGATCTGCTGAACACCATGCGGGTGTTGTTCGATATACGCTACATCACACCGCAACCGGCTTCCGCAACCATCACCTTACGGGCGCCGCAGCCAACGCTTGACGCTGCAACGCAGTTCCTGGCAGGCCTATCGGACGGGCGGCCGCAGGTTTTGTTCGACATCAAAGTCTTCGAAGTCAGCCGCTCGCTCGTGCGGCAGCTTGGAGTCGACATTCCACTAGAGTTTCGCGCATTCAACCTGCCAACTGAAGCTGCGGGGCTGTTGGGCAATCAGAGTGTGCAGGACATCATTAACCAGCTAATCGCTTCCGGCGCTATTAACCAAGCAAACAGCACGGCTCTGGCGGCACTCGTCGCCCAGGTAATGAACCAGCAGAACTCGATATTCTCTACCCCGTTTGCGACGTTTGGCGGCGGCATAACCCTTATGGGCCTAACGATTCCGGGCTCTTCCTTAAAGTTCAGCGTTGACAACTCTACCGTTAAATCGCTGGAACATGTTACTCTCCGGGCGTCCCATATGAACCCGGCGATCATGCGCATAGGGACGCGCGTTCCGATCGTGAATGCGACATTTGCTCCAATTTTCAACTCAGCCGCGTTGTCGCAAGTTATTCAGAACCAGTCCTTCGAGGCACCGTTCCCGTCCATCACATACGAGGATATCGGCGTGAATCTGAAGGCGACGCCGCGGGTACACGAGCAAAGCGACGTGACAATTGATCTTGAACTGCAGGTCCGGGCGATTGGGACACAGAGCCTGAATGGTGTGCCCGTAATCTCCAATCGCGAGTACAAGGGAACAATCACGGTAAGGAATGGCGAGCAGGCGATTGTGGCAGGCTCGATGTCCACTTCCGAGCAGAAAACCCTGCGCGGAATCCCTGCGCTTAGCCATGTTCCAGTCGCGAATAGGGCAGTGAGTTCGGAGAACAGGCAGGAATCCGAGACCGAGTTGCTGATCGTGCTTACGCCTCACATTATCCGTTCTCGAGAGTCGAATAGTTCCAACCAGATCACGATGCCGCGATAGTACCGAAACATCCTTCCCTGTTTTGCCACAATCATTAGCTGGTTCAGTTCACGGCAATGCTTTGCGTCAACTTTTCGAGTGTGCTCATCCAATCGTGCAGGCCGTCACGCAGGGGTGAGACATTGAAGATTGCGAACGATGTTACAGAGTTGATTGGGCACACGCCGCTTGTTCGATTAAACCGCATAACAAGGGGCTGCAAGGCAACAGTTGTCGCAAAGCTCGAATGTTTCAATCCAGCAGCCAGTGTGAAGGACCGCATCGGCGTCAGCATGGTGCTGGAAGCCGAGCGCGAGGGGAAAATCAAGCCTGGCAAAACGATTCTGATCGAGCCAACGAGCGGAAACACTGGCATAGGGCTCGCCTTTACGGCGGCCGTGCGCGGTTACAAACTGCTCCTCGTGATGCCCGATTCGATGAGCATGGAGCGCCGCGTCCTGTTGCGCGCCTTCGGCGCAGACCTCGTCCTGACGCCCGGACCGAAGGGAATGAAAGGTGCGATCAAGAAAGCGGAGGAGCTTCTGGCGGAGACGCCGGACGGTTACATCCTGCAACAGTTCGACAATCCGGCCAATCCGAAGATTCACTACGAGACCACCGGTCCGGAGATATGGGACGACACGGATGGCAAGGTGGACATCATGGTCGCCGGCGCTGGCACGGGCGGCACCATCACGGGAGTTGGCCGCTATATCAAGCCGAAGAAGCCCGAATTCAAGATCGTAGCCGTTGAACCAGCGGACAGCGCGGTCCTTTCGGGCGGTAAGCCTTCACCCCACAAAATCCAGGGAATTGGCACTGGGTTCATCCCAAACAACCTCGACACAAGTTTGATCGACGACATCGTCACGGTGACGAACGATGAGGCAATCGAAATGGCGCGCCGCCTCGGCGTGGAGGAGGGACTGCTGTCAGGTATTTCATGCGGAGCTGCGGCATTCGCGGCGGTGAAGGTGGCCCGGCGCGAAGAGAATGTCGGCAAGCTCATCGTCGTGGTACTGCCGGATTACGGAGAGCGCTATTTAAGCAGCGTGCTTTTCCAGCATCTGCGGGACGAGTCGCAGCAGATGGCAACTGTGGACGTGGAGCTGTAGTAGCAGACGGCAGACGTTGGACGCTAGACGTCAGCAAAAACCTGGGGCTGGAGATGACGTTCTAGCGTCTAAGGCTTGCCGTCTGCTATCTAGTCCTTGAACAAGCGCATTAAGCCGCGGGCAGGAAGGTCGGGGACGAGGAAGGTCTTAGGCGAGCCGGCTGCACGAGTGAGGACTTCGGCGCTGGCGTAACCGCCCCTTACAGCGCCTTCCATCGTTGCTGGCCACCCTGTGGCCGTCCAGTCGCCACTCAGGAAGATGCGAGACCACGCGCTTTGCGGCTGTGGGCGATGCAGTTCGGAGATGGCGGTAGGCGCAAAGGTAGCGTGCACTTCCTTGATGACAGTTCCCTTCAAAAGACGCGCTTCTTTGACGGCAGGAAAGAACTCCGCCAGCTCTTTGATCGCGAGTTCAATGACATTCTGGCGCGACATTTCGACCATGCTCTTCGAAGAGCTGACGACCAGTTCGAGGTAGCTCCCGGCTGCGAGTGGCGCATCGGGCGAAGCGACTCGTCCGGCAAGCAGCTTCGATTTATTAAACATCCACTGGATGTTGCGGTCGAGGAGGACGGCGTGTTCAAGTTCTGTCACCTCGCGATCGAACCAGAGATGTACGCCGGTGATCGGAGAGCTGTCGAACTGGGTGAGCGCGGAGCGGAGGTCCGCAGATGCATCACCCTCCGGCAGTAGGCGCGCAAGCACGTTGAATGGCACCGCGGGCACGGCGTAGTCGAATTCGAGTTGGCGGCCATCTACGGTGATGCGCACACACTCACCGTGGGGCGAGAACGATTCCACCGAGGCACGCAAGTGCACCTGTCCGCCACGCGCTCGGATGTAATCGGCGGCAACGCCATAAAGCTCGCTGAGCGGCACGGTCGGTATTCCCATGCGTCCTGCTTCAGCGGACTTGAGGAAGGCATCGCGAAAGACCATGGCACCGTAGTACACGGATACGCGGTCGAGTTCTTCATTCAATGCGCTGACAAGTACGGGCGTCCAGAATCGATCGATGGCGCGCTGCGTTTGTCCGTGATGACGCAGCCAGCCCAGGAAATCTTGCTCCGAAGCGTCCTTCGGCACACCATCCATGAACGCCAGCATGGCTCGAGCGACGCCGAACTTATCGCGCATCGACAGCAGCGGGTAACGTAAAAAGGCCAGAGATGAGTGGAAAGGCGCCGGAATTCCGGCTGGCTCGAGCGTGCCGCGACGTCCGCCGGGTTCAATGAACGTTATGCGGCGAAACCAGCGGATCTTGCCTTCAACGCCAAGTCGCCGGTAGAAATCGAGAAGGTTCGTGCAGCAGCCGAGCAGCACGTGCTGGCAATTGTCAACAACCTCGCCGGTGCCGGGATGCTGGTAAGACGAAGCGCGTCCGCCGAGATAAGGCCGGCGCTCGAAGAGGCTGACATGGTATCCAGTGTCGGCGAGTGCGCAGGCGGCAGCGAGGCCGGAGAGTCCTCCGCCGATGACCGCGACACGCGCAGCTTGCGGCTGATGCGCGCTCCGTTGTGCGTGTTGGGAGGGGCTGCTCACGAGAGTTTCCGGACAATCCCCCGGTACATGATCTTCAGCTTTTCGAAGGTCGTGAGCCGTACGCGCCCGGCGTAAACGTCGTAGCCGCCCGCAGCAATCTTGTTCAGTAAACCACGATAGATCTCCACCATGACCCAGAGAGCAGGCTGGCTGACCTCATCAACGAGCGGGATGAGTTGCTCGGCGGCGACATAGAATTCGCGTGCGCGTTGCGCTTCAAGTTCGAAGAGTGGGCGTAGCTTCTCCAGGTTGGAGCCCGTCGTAAGCTCGTCGACGGTGATGCCGAAGTGATCAATGTCTTCTTGTGGAATGTAGATGCGGCCCATCGCTGCGTCTTCTTTGACATCGCGCAGGATGTTCGTGAGTTGGAACGCAATCCCAACCTGTTCGGCGAGAGGCTCTGCGGCCGAATCGCGGTATCCAAAGATGCGTATGCAGATGAGGCCTACCACGGAAGCAACGTGGTAGCAGTACCCATAGAGTTCCGCAAAGGAGTTGTAGGCAAGAGCTGGCTGTGCGGAATCCGAGTGCATGGCCGATTCAGACAAGTCCATGCACGTGCCCTCAACCAGCTTATCGAGCAACTCAATGGGAATCTTATAGCGCTCCTGCGTGTCACGGAGCGCCATGAAAACCGGGTCATCGGTGGCAGCACCCGCCGCGACTCGATGGTATCCGTCCAAAAAGTTCTGGAGCTTGGAACGGCGCAACGAAGCCGGGAGCGAGGGGTCATCGGAGATGTCATCGGCGTGACGCATGAAGGCGTATACGGCCGAGAGCGCGTTGCGCTTTCGTCGAGGCAGTACGAGAAATCCGTAATAAAAGTTCTTGGCCGCTGACCGGGTGATATGGCGGCAAGCGCCATAAGCGGTGGCGAGCTGTAACGGATCATTTCCCACGGCCGTCGTCATCGCACCTTCCCCACAACAGCACGCGCCACGAGCCAGAGCTTGCGCGGTTTTGAGATTACGGGGCGACGCGAAAGAACATCGAAATCCTGTTTCTGAATGGCATTCAATATTTCCTGGCCGCCTCTCGTGAACAGCTCAAGGTCGATTGCGAGGCCACGATTGACCTTGCCAACGAGCGGTAAACCACGCTGAAACCAATCACGCGCACGCCCGACTTCAAAGCGCATCATTTCGCGGAAGGCAGCCGTTGGGCGGGTCGCCGCGATGTCGTCCTCGATCACGCCGAAACGGGACAGGTCTTCCAGCGGCAGATATATGCGTCCCTTTTCATGATCAACCGAGACATCCTGCCAGAAATTCGCGAGTTGGAGAGCCGTGCAGGTGTAGTCGGAAAGTTGCTGGCGCTCGGTGTCGCTGTATCCGGCGAGGTACAGAACGAGGTGGCCGACCGGATTCGCCGAGTTGCGGCAATAGGCGAGCAGGTCCTCGAAAGTCCGATAGCGCGAGACGATCTGATCCTGGCGGAACGCCGTCAGCAGATCTGCGAACTCTTGCTGCGGAATCCCGAACTCGCGAATGGTGTCACGAAGCGCGATGAAGACGGGATGCGTCGGGCCACCAGGCATTCCGGATGCGGAATCGAGATGCAGATAACACGCCGTGAGTTCCTGCTCCCAACGATCGAGTAGCAATAGCGCCGCACGGGTATCGCCGACCTCGTCGCCCAGATCGTCGGAAACTCGGCAATAGGAGTAGACGTTGAAGAAATGCTGCTGCAGATGCTTTGGAAGAAACCAACTCGCGACCGAAAAATTCTCGTAGTGGCTGCGCGCCAGGCGCTCACACCAGCGTCGTGCTTCCTCGACGGAGGGCGCCTGCTCGGGAATTCTGTACGACGCCGGTAGGCGATTCCATGCCGTAGCGAGATGGGCGGAAGTTGCAGAAAGCGGCGACTCAGGCTTGGGGAGCATATTCGCAACAGGATTTCCGGGACGAGATGTCATGTGCGAACTTCCTGGCCTTTTTGCAATCGCTGGTTATGACCGCCGTGAAGAGGCGGGGCGCATCCGAGGCGCGATGACTTGATTAGCACAACTGTTTTTCGTTCTCACACGCGCGCTTGCTCAAGCGATGCCAAGTTATCGCGCTGGCGTTGCTCATCTGGTTCGGTGTGCCCTGCCTGCGGCGCTTAGTGACCGGGGATAATGGCGGTCTTGATATCGCCATTGCGGTTGAGCATGTGACGAAGCACGTGCTGCAAACGCGAAAGCGGAGCCTCGCCGGTGATATAGTCGGTGCCCTTGATCTTCTTTTCCGCAATCAGAGCGAAAGCCTTGCGCACGGTTTCCGGCGTGTGGTGGAACGTGGCTTTTAGCGTGATCTCAGAGTAATGCAGGCGCTGCGTGTCCAGGTTGACCTTGGTTCCGCTGGCGCATCCTCCGAAGAAGTTCACGGTCCCGCCCTTGCGCGCCATGTCGATGGCCCATTCCCACGCTTCCGGACGGCCTACGGCTTCGATGACGACGTCTGCGCCGCGACGGTCGGGCGTCAGCGAACGAACGGCTTCCACCGGGTCGGAAACCTTGGTGATCTGTACGACTTCATGTGCTCCGACGCGCTTGGCTGCTTCGACCTGGCCATCACGCTTTACGACCGCAATGACGTTGCACCCTGTCAGCTTGGCTACCTGAAGGAACATGAGGCCAACCGGCCCTGCGCCGATCACGGCAACCGTGTCGCCGATCTCGACATTCGTTTCATGCAGGCCGCGCAGAACACAGGCCAGAGGCTCAACCATCGCGGCCTCTTCAAAGCTCACGTCGCTGGGCATGGCCAGCATGTTGCTTTCGACAATGCGCCTAGGGATACGTATGTATTCGGCGTACGCACCGTTATTGAACAGCAGGTCTTCGCAAAGATTCTCCTGGTGCTTGGAGCAATAGAAGCACATGCCGCATGGCGCCGAGTTGAGGGCGACAACGCGTGTTCCGCGCTTGAAACCCTTTACATTTGGTCCAACCTCTTCAATGATGCCAGCGAGCTCGTGTCCGAAAAGAGCGGGAGGAACGATCATGCGCGCGTGATAACCGCGCTGATAAACCTTCAGGTCAGTCCCGCACGTGAGGGCGACCTGAACCTTGATTAAGACCTCGCCCTCGCCAACACGCGGAATCGGTACCTTTTCAATCTTCACGTCCTCTTTACCGTAGAGGACTGCTGCTGTCATGTGTCCGTTCACTCTGACGATCCTTCCCATGTGCTACCCGGCTGTATTGCAATCTTCATGGTCTCCGGCTGAGGATGCGCAGCCAGATTCAAAGCATCGATTGCCCCAGCCAGAGGGAATCGATGGCTAAAGAGCCGCGCAAATTCTATCTCGCGGCCGAAAACTAAACTCACAGACTCATCCTGCAAGTCGACCGAAGCGCTATAAGAGCCCAAGAGCGCCTTCTCGTCGACGCACACTGCGGCAGGGTCTATGGTTGCTTCGCCGCGTTGAGTCTGCGCAAACAATAAAATCCTTCCACCAGGCCGAGTCGCATCCATGGCAGGAGCGATCAGGTTATTCCCCGCGACCGCTAAAATGACGGCATCCGCGCCACGTCCCCCGGTAAGCTCCCTCACCCGTTCAGCCGTGTTCACACAGGAAGCGTCAACGTGATTCGTTAGGCCCAAATGCTCAGCTATTGTAAGCCTCTGCGGGAACAAATCGGAAGTTATAACCTGTGCACCGGCACGTTTGGACAATAACGCCAACATGATACCGATGGGACCTTGACCGATAACGAAAACAGTTTCACCAGGCGTGAGCGCAAGAGTCTCAATGCCCTTGACGCAGGTATTCACCGGTTCTACAAACGAAGCCTGCTCGTAGCTGACATCGTCGGGAATCCGGATGACGCCCCCGTTGGCGACGATCCAATCCATGACGCGAACGTATTCTGCAAAGCCGCCACCGCTGGGATCGAAGCCGGCCGTGATGCCGACCTTCTTGTAAACGGGACACTGCGAAAAGACTTTGTGCTGGCAGTAGAAGCACTTTCTGCACGGGATGTGATGGAAGGCCACCACGCGGTCTCCCACTGAGAACCGGCTGACACCCTCGCCGACGGCAACGACGATGCCGGCCGTCTCGTGTCCGAAGACGCGAGGAGCTGAATGTGAGCCCGTCGCAATCTTCTTGAGATCGGTGCCGCAAACTCCACAGGTGTGTACCCGGACAAGCAGTTCGCCGGGGCCTATTCGCGGAACCGGCACTCTCTCCAGGCGCATGTCCTGCTTGCCGTAGTACACGGCTGCAAGCATTTGCTCCGGTATCGCTCGGTTCAGCACTTCTGTTCGACTATGAATAGCTGTGTTCATGTCTGCTTATCTGGTTCGTGCCACGGCATTCGGCTCCGCAACGGAGGCTAGTAAATAATCCAGCTTCTCTGGTTTCTCGATTATAAGCTCAAGAATTTCGCGAAGTGCGATGCTGGCTCGCGAGCTGTTCGTTCGTAACTCATTCACTGCCGGCCATAGCCGCGGACGCACAGCGACGTAGGACAGGAAGGCGGCTGTCCGAAATCTCTTCGGGGTGATGAACTGCCCGACGAAAGACATGTCAGACGCAAGGTCATCGGAAATAACCTTGACGGCAACAAACTTTAGGCCTTGCTGTTGCGCTACCTCGGCGACAGCCGCAGCCTCCATGTCCACCGCCTGAGCGTTGAAGCGCGCGGCCAGCTCACGCTTTTTGTCAACATTCGCAACCGCCGCGGCAGTCACCAATCGTCCATAGCCGAATGCGCTGCGAAACTCGGCACCGGATTGTTCGGACACAACATACTCTGGGACAAAAACGGCCGGTGCCTTCATTCTCGCGTCCAGCGCACCAGCGAAACCTATCGAAATTAACACCTCGGGGCAGAATGTCTCAACGAGCACATTGGTGGTGTGGCGAGCTGCTCCGCATCCTGTACCGCAGCAAACAACGACAGCCGTGCTGCTGCGGAAGAAATTGCTGCCAGCGGCCGTGGCGCGTTCAAACTTGCGGGAGCGAATCAAGGGCTGGATCTCACGCTTCAGGGCCGCAATGATTCCGAGTTGTGGGCGTGCGCTCATACCGCCGCAGCCGCTTCCCTTCCGTAAGCGGGCGTGTATCCGTGTAAGACGAACCATTCGGCTGCCCGGCGCAGGGCTTCGTCAACCGGTCCGGCTCTCCAGCCGAGTTCCCTCTCGGATTTTGCCGACGAGACAAACATCATCTTGCGCCCCATGCGCACAGCGTCAATGGTTGCGCGCGGTTCGCGCTTTAGCACCAGGCCCGTCCACGCGGTGTCCACAACGGCGGTAGCGAAGGCAAGCGCATAAGGGACTTTCATCGTTGGCGACGGAAGACCGGTGATGATCTCGAGTTTGTCGAGGATCTGCTTGAGCGTGAGGTTCTGCCCCCCAAGGATGTAGCGCTCACCGGAGCGTCCGTGCTCCATGGCTGCGATGTGTCCAGCGGCACAGTCATGAACGTCAACCAAATTGAGCCCAGTCTCCACGTACGCAGGAAACCTGCGCTTCAGGAAATCGAGGATAATTCGTCCCGTGGGAGTCGGCTTTATGTCCTGCTCGCCAACAGGCGTGCTGGGATTGACGATCACTACGTCGATGCCTTCACGAGCGGCTTCCATCGCGCGCTGCTCGGCAACAAACTTGCTGCGCTTGTAGTGCCCGATCATGTCGTCCAACGATACGGGCGTCGTTTCATCCACAGGTGCGCGGCGGCCTTCGGGTGCGTGGCCAAAGCCCATGGTCGCAACGGAACTGGTGTAGATTATGCGGCGTACGCCAGCATCATGTGCGGCGCGGAGCAGCGAAGTGGTGCCACTCACATTCGAGGCATACATCTGCCGCGGATCGCGTGTCCAGAGTCGATAGTCGGCGGCAACGTGGAAAACGCACTCGCAGCCCTCAAGCGCCTTGCTGTAAGACTCGGGCTTCGTCATATCGCCGACGACTAGATCGGCATTCAGGCGAGCAACATTGTCCCTCGGGCTGCTGGAGCGCACCAGCAGGCGCAGTTCCGCGCCGCGCTCTGCCAGTTGGCGAGCCACGTGACTGCCTACAAACCCGGTTGCACCTGTGACGAAGACTTTCACTCTAGCTAAATATCCAAGAAATGAGGCAGGCGCACCGCCTGCCCTCAAGAGCTTTGCGAGCGAGATGCACCGCAGCGAATCTTATCCCCTATCCGAATAGCGACCAGGCCGCCATCTTCCAAGTATCCGCCAGTCCGCTTCCGGTCGCCGCGCTGGCTTCGTATCCGCAATGGACGAGGCAATTCTCGCACCGTGGATCTCGACCGTAGCCGTACTTCTCCCACGGCGTGTCGTTAATCAGCCCTTCGAACTTCTCATGATGCGCGTCGGTGATGAGGTAGCACGGGCCTTTCCAGCCTTTGGTGTTGTAGGTCGGATTGCCCCAGGCAGTGCACATCAATTCGCGATCGCCGGCGAGGAACTCCGCATAAATCGGCGTGTTCGAGACCGGATACTTCTTCGCCAGACGCTTGATGTCTTTGAACTTTTCCCTGATGGCCTTGCGATCCAGGAATATCTCTTTCGTCGCGACAGCGGAGTACGAGTATCCGGGCGAGATGCTGTGCGAATCGACACCGAGCGGCCTGAGAAATTCGAACAGCGCCTCGATCTCGTTCATGTCGGTTTCTTCGTAAACGGTGGTATTCGTCATGACGCGGAAGCCCTTCGCCTTGGCAAGCTTAATGCCAGCGACCGCCTCATCGAATACGCCCTCGCGCTCAACAGCGAGATCGTGCGACTTCCTCAGACCGTCGAGGTGAACGTTCCATATGAAGCGCACCTCCGGCGTGAACTGGTCGATCTTCTTGGGAATGAACATCCCGTTCGTGCAGAGGATAACGTGCTTTTTGCGATCGAGCAGTGCGCGTGTCAATTTGCCGATGTCTTTATAGATGAGCGGTTCGCCGCCGCAGATCGAGACGATAGGCGCGCCACATTCCTCGGCTGCATCGAGACAGGTCTCCACCGGCACTACTTCCTTAATCGTGTCCTCATACTCGCGAATTCGGCCGCAACCCGTGCAGGTCAAATTGCACGCATGAAGAGGCTCCAGCATCATGACCAAAGGGAAATGCTTCTCACCCTTCATCTTCTTCGAGATGATATACTTTGCCAGCTCTGCCTGTAATACCAACGGATGACGCATGGGTTATCTGTGTCCTTACCTAGCCGCCAGGAGAAGCCGGCATCCGGCGCCGAAGCCACCGAGAATTTGATGTTTCGCAACAACAACACACAACAACAAGAGAGCACAACGCACGTGTTCGGCTTATTGCGTTGAATTAACCACCTTTGCGTACTTCGTGAGCGCGATCAAGGGGAAGTACTGGAAATACATGTGGTATTTCAGATAGAACACTCGCGGGAAACCGGTGCCTGTATAAGGCGCCTCGAACCAGGAACCATCGCTGCGCTGCGTCTGGAGCAAGTAGGCGACGCCTCTCGCGACGGAGTCGCTGTTGTAATCGGCGGCTGCGAGCAGGCCCATAACGGCCCAGGCCGTCTGCGATGCGGTGCTGGGGCCGACTCCCTTTGTATTCCTGTCGTCATAAGAACCGCAGGTTTCTCCCCAGCCGCCATCGGAATTCTGTACCATGCGAATCCACTCGGCTGCCTGCTGCACCATTGGCTCGTGATTGTCGAAGCCGATTGCTTCAAGTCCGCGGAGGACACACATTGTTCCGTAGATGTAGTTGACTCCCCAACGGCCGAACCACGAACCGTCCTGCTCCTGCTCGGCCCGGATGAACTGAAGCGCGCGCTGAACCGGTTTGTCGGCCAGAGTGAAACCCTGGTTGGCGAGGCACTCCAGAACACGTCCCGTGATGTCCACCGTTGCCGGATCGAGCATGGCATTGTGGTCGGCGAATGGGACGTACTGGAACACCATGCGGTCGTTGTCCTTGTCGAATGATGCCCATCCACCATTCTTGCACTGCATGGACAAAACCCATTCGATCGCACGTTGCACGGACTCGTTCTGATAGCGCTCGTTGGGCGTTTGCACGTGGCTGAGAGCCAGCATGACCATGGCGCTGTCATCAACGTCCGGATAAAACTCGTTATTGAATTCGAAATACCAGCCGCCCGGTTCAGCTTTACTGTTCTTAACTGCCCAGTCGCCCTTGGTGTGAACCTGCTTCTTAAGGATCCATTCGGCAGCCGCAACCAGGCGCGGATCCGTCGGCGAGACTCCGCTCTCGCCCAGCGCAAAAATGGCGTAAGCACTATCCCACACAGGCGAAACGCAAGGCTGCATCCGGAAGGTGTCGCCTTCCTCGATGCCGAGCTTTTCAAATTCATCCACAGCGCGAATGACCTGCGGATCGTCGAGCGAATAACCGAGGCAACGCAGCGCGATGATGGAATTGAGAATGGCCGGGTAGATAGCGCCCAAGCCGTCGCTCATCTCGAAGCGCGCAAGCATCCACTTCTCCGCGGCCTTCAGGGCGATGCTGCGTAGCGGGCGTATATGCACGCGTTCAAACCCGTGACAGACGCGATCAAGCAGGAGGAAGAAGTTGCGCCAACTGATGAGCTTCTTGTCCCACTTGAGCCGCAGTTCGGACTTGTGGCGGCCATGCGGAAAGAGTTCGTCCAAGCCCATCTCGTCCGAAATCTTCTTGAACGGCTTCTTGGCGTAGCAGATGGAGAGCGGGATGAGAATACCGCGCGACCAGCTCGAGATCTCGTAGATGTTGAACCAGAACCAGTTCGGAAACAGTACGATCTCCGGCGGGATTGCCGGAACTGCGTCGTAGTCATACTGGCCGAGCGCGCAAAGATAGACTTTGGTGAACGTGTTTACGGCCGGAACGCCACCGTGATCGAGAATAAAATCGCGTGCTTTTTCAAGCACCGGGTCCTCAGCCTTGAAGCCGACAAGTTTCAGGGCAAAGTAAGCTTTTACGGAAGCGCTGATGTTCGAAGGACCACCAGAGAAGATGGGCCAACCACCGTCCTCGTTCTGGTGGCGCAAAATCTCTCGCGACGCCTGTTCGAAACGCTTCTGGTTTCCTGTGCCGAGCAATGTGTGCAAGAAGATGTAGTCGGATTCGAGCGTGGTGTCGGCTTCGAGTTCGCCACACCAGTAGCCGTCCTCAACCTGCCGGGAAAAAAGGTGTTCACGCGAGGCGTCAATCGCCGACGCGATGCGGGTCTTGATCCGGTCAATTTTCCCGAACCGCATCTCTGCGGGAGATACAGGGGAGATATCGTCCATTCCCATGACTCCGGTTACTCCACCGTTGGCGCGGAGCCGATGGCTTCCACGATCTCGGGCGGCAGAGCGAAGCGAACATTTTCCGGCATTACCTCAACTTCCTCCACAGACGAAAAGCCCTTGCTGGCAAGGAACTCGATAACTTCCTGTACAAGGACTTCAGGGGCGGAAGCGCCAGCGGTCAGTGCGACGGTCTTTGCACTCTCCAACCACTCAGACTTGATGGCGCGATAGTTCTCGATCAGAAAAGAATTTGTGCCGAGATTGTCGGCGACCTCGACAAGGCGATTCGAATTCGAGCTATTGTCGGAGCCGACAACGAGCACCAGGTCTGCCGTTTTGGCAACGTGCTTGACTGCAACCTGGCGATTCTCGGTCGCGTAGCAGATGTCCTGCGCGTGGGGCCCCTTGATCTTGGGGAACTTCGTCTTCAGTGCCTCAATGATGTCGTGCGCTTCGTCAAGGCTGAGAGTGGTCTGCGTCAGGTAAGCGACGCGGTTCGGATCGGGCACCTGGAGATCGCGAACCTGCTCGGCAGAACTGACGACCTGGGTCGATTCCGGAGCTTCGCCGAGAGTGCCTATAACTTCATCATGATTAAGGTGACCGATGAGGATGAGCGAATAACCGTCGCGTGCGAACTTGATCGCTTCAACATGAACCTTGGTGACGAGCGGACAGGTCGCGTCGATCACGCGCAGCCTTCGATTGAGGCTGGCATCGCGAACTTCAGGGGCTACACCGTGGGCGCTATAAATGACGCGCTCACCTTCCGGAACCTCGTCTACGTTATCAACGAAGATTGCGCCTTTGCCCTGCAACTCTTCTACGACGTAACGGTTATGGACGATTTCCTTGCGCACATAGATCGGCGGCCCAAAAGTTTCCAAAGCGATACGGACGATGTCAATGGCACGGACAACGCCGGCGCAGAAACCACGAGGCTTGAGTAACAACAGGGTCTTGGCGTCGGAGTTATGGGTCATGGCAACCTGTCTAGTATACGCGAGAAGGCCAGCGTTCTTAATTGGGAAAAGTACAACACTCCGCCCCGGTAAAAACAGCGTAAAGCATAGAATGTGCTGGAATTAGCATTGACAGGCTTGCTTTTAAAGGTGAACAGCGCGCGGCCTTCGGCTAGTCCTGAACTCGCACTCCTTGAGACGGACGAGCGGCACCTTCCGCCGTGTGCCACTCGCCCGCTGCCTCAATGTGTCACCGCACCCCGAAGCCGCAGCAGGTTGGCCGGATGGTCCCGAATAACCCGTGTGCTTCGTCGTCAATACCGGCGGAGAAGAACAACGTCGTCGCCGGTCCGGCCAGCGCGCCGTTGCCGAACACGAGTGCCCACAGACCGTCTATCTGAATTGGCTTTCCCTTCGAATTGCGCAGCAGTCCTCTGAAGTTTCCTGTTCGCGGATTGTAGGCGGCGATCTTTCCACTACCGAAATTGCCTATCAGGAGCTTGCCTGAGAACTTGCCGAAGCCGGCGGGAGCGCGCGTGATACCCCATGGCGCATTGAGCCAGTGTCCAGTCTTGAGACGCATGATCAGCTTGCCGCCGGGCGTGAAGGCGTCCACAAAGCCAAGTCCCGCACCCGCGACTTCATCTTTCTTCTCGGCATCCTGCTTGGCATAGGCAACGTAAATCCGATTGCCCACCAATCTCACGTTGAAGGGAGCGAATCCCTCAGGCAAGGTGGAATCCACAAAAGCCCCAGAGCCGAGATCGACCGGATGAAAGCTGCTGTCGTAAACCTCAATTTGTCCGCTGAAGAAATTGGCGGCGTACAACAGGTTCGAGCCCAGGTGCTGCGCTATGGTGGCGCCCTTGTAGATAGCCTTCCCTGAGTTGTCGACCACCTGCACGGCCGTCGTCGGATTCACCTGCGGGTTCCACCCGGCGATGGTGCCGCCTTCCGTCACGAAGATGAAGATGGCCGGCTTCCCCGGCTCGACAGCGAAATCCATCGTCCCATTGAAAACCAAACCGGTCGGAGCTGACGTGCCGCTCGCCGCCGGAATCGTTACGACCAGCGGCGCGGCAAGCGGAAATGGCTGGCCCGCTCCGTTGTACAGGGTCGAGACTCCTGTGCCGTTATCCGCAACCCACCACGGTCCTGTCGGACTGCGATCTATTCCCCAGGCATTCACAAGATTTTTGTCCGTAGTGACAGCGAAGCCCGGAATGTCAGAAACGAGCCTTCTCGTACTGTAGTGTTGCGCCTCGGCGCTGGTAGGAAGCAGGGTTAGTGTCGCCAGTGTCAGCACGACCAGGAGTAGTCGGTTGCGAGCAGTAGTCATGGTGTCCTCCGGTTCGGGTGGAATATGCCGAGGAGCCGACGATTACCGATGGAGGTTCAGGGATTAACTTTTCGGAAATAGCTCAAGCCACCGGCGCACGAAACCGGCCGCGCAAAACACTAGTCACAAGCCGAGTCATACGCAATGGCCTTAATGTGCGCTGGCCAGCGCACACTCCCAACTTCAACCTTGAACGATCTGGAGTCTGGGGGCCAATTGTAGGTTTTTAGGAGTGCTATGCGTTTGCCTTCAACATGGCTTCCGCATTCTTGAGTGACGCTTCTGTGAGCTTCGCGCCGGAGAGCATGCGAGCGATTTCATGGGTGCGTTCCCGGACTTCGAGTGCGCGGATGGAGGTGCGAGTCCGTCCATTGCTCTCACGCTTGTCGATGAGGAAATGCTGATCTGCAAAGGACGCGATTTGCGGCAGGTGCGTGATGCAGAGAACCTGCTTGGTTCGCGACAACTGCTTCAGCTTGCGGCCAACGGCTTCGGCGGCGCGCCCGCCGATGCCAGCGTCAATCTCGTCGAATACCAGTGTGCGCTGCGCGCCGGAGTCGGACTTGCGGGTGGACGCGGTTTTGCCGGCTTCTACGCTGGCTTTGAGCGCGAGCATCACGCGAGAGAGTTCGCCGCCAGAGGCGATGTGCTCGATAGGGCCAAGCGGCTCGCCCGGATTGGCCGAGATCAGATATGCAACGGAATCGAAACCGGTCGGCGCCCAGTTCCCTTCTTCGTCGCTACCCGACACTTCGATTTTGAAACGCGCCTTCATTGCGAGATCGTTGATCTCGGCCTCGACCGTCTTTTCGAGCCTGCGTGCGGCTTCGTATCGCTTGAGTGATAGAGTGCGCGCTGCTTTCAAATAGGCCTCGGCGGCGTGCGCGAGTTCGATGCGCAGTTCGCGAATCACCTCGTCCTTATTCTCCATCTCGTTCAGTTTGCGGCGGAGGTCCTCGGCATAGGCCAGAACTTCGGTGAGCGTCTGGCCGTATTTGCGGCGGAGACGGTCGAGCGTAGCGAGGCGGTCTTCGACTTCGGCGAGGCGTTCGGGCGAGGCGTCAATGCCGTCGGCGTAGTCGCGCAGAGTGATACTGATGTCTTCGACTGTAATGCGGGCCGATTCCAAATTCTGCAATGTCTCCTGGAACTTGGAGTCGAAGCGGACAAGTTCTTCAAGTTGCCGGGTGGCGGCGCGCATGGAAGCTGCCGCGGAGGCATCACCGTCATACAAACTGTCGAAGGCTCCCGACGCCGCTGCGAAGACACGCTCGGCGTTGCCGAGGACGCGCTTTTCTGATTCGAGGCGCTGATCTTCATCCGGCTCGGGATCGGCGGCGTCTATCTCCTTTAGTTGGAATTTCCAGAGGTCGAGCAGGCGCAGGCGATCCTGTTCGTCCTGCTCGAGATCGCCGATGCGGCGACGAACGGCACGCCAGGCGCTGTGTGCCGCGGCGACAGCACTGGTCTCGAGCGCAGCGGCGGCATCAAGCAGCGCAAGCCGATGCTCGGCGTCGAAGGCGAGAATCGATTCGTTCTGGGCGTGGATGATTGCAAGGTGTGCGGCCAACTGCTTGAGAACCGCCACCGTCGCGGGCTGGTTATTGATGAAGACTCGGCCCTTGCCGCTGGAAAGAATTTCGCGACGAACGATTAACTGAGCGCCGTCGTAATCCAAGCCGTTAGCTTCCAGTACCGGAACAACGGACGATTCCGGCTCGAAGACTGCGGCAACAACTGCCTTCTCAGCGCCATGGCGAATCGCGTCCGTGAATGCTTTTTCGCCGAGCAGGAGCGCGAGAGCGTCGATGAGGATGGATTTGCCCGCGCCGGTTTCGCCGGTCAAAAGGTTAAGTCCGGGGGCGAACTCGACGACCACGTTATCGATGACCGCGTAGTTTTCGACCCTCAGTTCGACGAGCACCGCAGACCCTCTTCGCCTCAAAAAGTTGAGCGAAGGATACCACAGCATTGGCACAGGCTCCGCAGCTTCGAACTCCGCGAAGAAGGGCGCATCTCTGCAGTTATCGAAAGCGAGAATTCAGGTATACCGCTGTGCCGCAACGAGCACAATGAGTGTTACAACTATAGCAACAGGCACACACTGCAAACATCGACGCGCCTCGCCCGGCGAGCGGGTCATACACTTTAGTAACCAATCCGGTTCTAGAGCCGAGAATTCGCCGGTTAAACGCGTGATAGACGCAGTCCAACGGACAACGTTTCAGTGCTATGGGCGGATGTCTTATCTATAATGAGAGCTGCGCTTTTTAGCACACCTGACTGAGAGTGAAATGGTTCAATCCTTGTTGCTGGCGAATGCCATTGGCGGCGAAATCACAAACCTGGTCCTGCAAACCGGTCCGGTCGCCAAGCTAATACTCATCATCCTGCTGTTGTCCAGTCTGTTCTCGTGGGCGGTCATCGTTTCCAAGTGGGGACTTTTCCGTCGCGCACGTGTGCAGAGTAGCCGTTTCCTTCGCGCATTCCGCAAGTCGGGTCGCATGCAGGACGTGGCTGCGGTTGCAGAGCAGTTCAAGCCAAGTCCGCTTGTCTCCGTGCTTGAAGGCGCGTACGAAGAGTTGCGGCGGCAGGGCCCTGCTGGCGCACGCAATACGGCTTCCATGCAAAGGGCAATGCAAATCGCTTCCAGCGAAGAGTTGAGCCGGTTGGAGCGCAGGCTGCCCTGGCTTGCCACGACAGGTTCGGTGACTCCGTTCATCGGTCTGTTCGGCACCGTTTGGGGCATCATCGATGCCTTCCATGGACTGGGCACGGCCGGTGCAGCTACGCTGCGCGCGGTTGCGCCAGGAGTTTCCGAGGCGCTGATCACAACCGCGGCAGGCTTGTTTGCCGCTATACCAGCCGTGATCGCCTACAACTACTTCCTGAACGAGATTCGGCAGTTCGGCTCACGCATGGACGACTTCAGTTTGGAACTGATGAATGCCGTCGAGCGTGCGCAGCCGACCACGCCGGAGCAGAGATAAGGCGGCAGCGATGGCGTTCACAAACAATCAAGGCCGAACGCAGAGTTCACTCGCCGACATCAACGTGACGCCCTTTGTCGACGTGGTGCTGGTGCTGCTAATCATCTTCATGGTGACGGCGCCCGTGCTGCAATCCGGCATTGAGGTTGATGTGCCAAAGACGCGCACGGTGAAGGAAATCACGGAGGAGCGCGTCGTCATCTCCATCGACCGGCAGCAGCGAGTATTCCTCGGCAATGATGCGGTCAACATCAACGAGATTGGGGACAAGCTGAGGCAGAAGATGCGCGACCCCGAGCGGCAGTCCATCTTCGTGCGTTCTGACGAGAACGTGCCCTTCGGCGCTTTCGCAACCGTGATGGACGCCGTGAAGTCTACCGGCATCACGAACGTGAGCATCGTGACTCAGCCGCTGAACGACAAGGGGACGAGCGCAAGATAGATGCCGGTCAACGCTGACATATTCGAAGAACGCGACGACTGGCGACGCCCGCTGGCCGTCTCGCTGGCGCTGCATGTATTGCTATTTGGCAGCTTGCTGCTCTACGCCGTGCTAACAGGCGGCACGGGCGAAAGCTGGGGCGGAGCGGGCAGCGGCGGTGGCGCGATGAGTGCCACACTGGTGAACAGCGTGCCGTTGCCGGCGAATCCGGAGGCGACGAACGTTCTGGCGACCGAGTCGAAGGGGCTGACCCAATCCTTGCCGAAAGAGGAAGTGAAAGAGCCGGATGCTGTGCCGATTCCCGACAAGGAGACAAAGCGCAAACCGGCACCGAAAGTGACCACGCCAACTCCGGCCAGGGAAGCGCCACGCGAAACGGCGACCGTCGATAACAAAATTCCGTTCGGCCAGGGCGGTCCCGTAAGCGGGCCGTATGGCGTGTTCAATTCCGGCGGCGCAAAAGGCGGTTTCGGCTTCAGCGGCGGCGGCGGAGATTTCGGTAGCCGTTATTCGTGGTACGTCGATGTGGTGCGCAAGAAAGTTTCGGAGAACTGGCTGAAGTACGAAATCGATCCGAGCATTTCAACGGCGCGCAGGGTTTACATCTACTTTGAAATCGGCAGGTCGGGCTCTCCGAAGAACGTGAAAGTGGAGCAGTCGAGCGGTATCCCGGCACTGGATCAGTCGGCTATGCGGGCATTGCAACGGATTGACACCTTCGGTCCGTTGCCCGGCGACTATCGCGGCAGTAGCGTCGCTGTGGAGTTCTGGTTCGATTACAAGAGATAGAGATGCAGCACTGCTTCGGCGATCTTCGCCGGACGCACGAGGACAGGACGAGGGATGAGGCGATATCTAACGAGTCTGTTTTTTCTTCTTCTTTTTGCCTGCTCTGCCATGGCACAGCAGGACTGGATCCGCACCGGCACCGGGCTCGGAGTGGAGAAGATCCGAGTATCTGCGCCTGACTTTGCTGCGGCCAGCACGGAGACGCAGACTGCGGAGCTTCTCACGGCTTTCAACAGTACGCTGTGGAACGACCTCGAACAGGCCGGAATTTTCGAGATGGTTTCGAAGAGCTTCTACCCGCTTGGACGGTTTGGCTCCCCGGCCGATGTCAGGCTGGAAGC
The DNA here is from genome assembly GCA_035561135.1 of Clostridia bacterium. Lineage (NCBI taxonomy): Bacteria > Bacillati > Bacillota > Clostridia > Clostridia bacterium. The sequence goes on along the minus strand of DATMYA010000071.1, from coordinate 145,194 downwards.
TTGGGGCAATCCTCCCCCAAACGCCAGTATGCTCGCGTTTGGAAATCTTGGCGTGGGCGGCGGACAAGTCGCCGTGCAGGGCTGGCTCTACGACGTAAAGAATGCGCAATCGCCGCAGGTGCTCGGCAAGCAATATCGCGAGAGCGCTTCCGCAGACAATGCGCGCGCGATCGCACACCGCTTCGCCAACGAGATCATCTTCCGGCTTGGCGGCGGCATACAGGGGATTACAGAGAGCAAGATTTTTTTTGTTAGTGCGCGGGCAGGAAGCAAAGAAGTCTGGTCGATGGACTACGACGGCGCGAACCAGCACGCGGTAACGCGGATGGGCTCGATTTCGCTCTCGCCGCGAATCTCGCCGGACAACTCGCGGTTGGCGTTCTCGTCCTTCGCAAGAGGCGGCCCGAACGTAATGATGTGGTCGATGGAGCTTGGGCGCCTGGTGAGCTTCCCTTCCTTCGGCGGGACCAACCTGTCTCCCGCATGGTCGCCGGATGGAACCAGGCTGGCGTTCTCATCATCACGAAGCGGCGATCCAGAAATTTATACAGTGGACGCAAACGGCAGCGGGCTTAAGCGCATTACGGCCTACAAGGGGCCGGATGTGTCGCCCGTGTGGAACCCGAAGACCGGCTCGCAAATCGCGTTCGTCAGCGGACGCACCGGGCTGCCGCAGATCTATGTGATGGATTCCGACGGCACCAATTTGCAGCGCCTCACAGATGAAGGCTACGCGGTATCGCCCTCGTGGTCGCCCAATGGACAGTTCCTTGCGTTTGCCTGGATACGTCATTACGGGCCGGGCGCGCCGGGTGCGCAGGATATCTACATCATGGATGTAGCAAGTCGCCAGTGGGTGCAGTTGACCCACGATGGCGGTCGCAATGACTTCCCGTCATGGTCGCCGGACGGCAGGCATCTGGTCTTCCAGTCGGATCGCGCAGGTGGCGACCAGATATGGACGATGCTCGCGGACGGCAGCCAACAGAAGCGGCTGACAAGTGATGGAAAAAACTCACAGCCGAATTGGAGTTTCAAGTAGTAGGATTCCTTGTAGCAGGTTGTGACGGCAAACGGGATCCGGTATTGGACTCATAAAACGTAACCACGGAGCAGCCCCGGTGCGTTTTTGGCAGTTCCAGCCAGTACGCGCGAACGAAAGAGGACAGCTCCACAGACCAAGTGTTTGCGAGATTTCTCGCATGGAGGGTATGAGGTGAATCACAGCAGGATGAAGTGGGTGTTCCTGGTGTTGGCATTAGCTTCTTTGTTACTCGTCGCAGGTTGCAAAAAGAAAACTCCGGCCGCGCCCCCCGCGCCTCCGCCGCCCCCGCCGTCTCCGACTGCTTCTTTGTCGGCGAATCCGGCGACCATCCAGGCGGGTCAGTCAACGACGCTGACTTGGACGACGCAGAACGCGACGGAAGTCACCATTGAATCTGTTGGCAAAGTGGACGTAAGCGGTTCCAGCAGCGTTTCGCCAACGGACTCGACAACGTATCGCTTGACGGCGAAAGGTCCCGGCGGCAGCATCGACGCAACCGCCCGCGTCACTGTGACGCAACCGCCTCCGCCACCTCCGCCCGCCGCTCCGAGCCTGACGGACGAACAGTTGTTCGCGCAGAACGTAAAAGACATCTACTACGACTACGACAAGTACGATGTTCGCACGGCTGACCAACAGGTGCTCCAGCAGAATGCGAGTTTCCTTGCGGCCCACCCGAACATGACGTTCACGGTCGAAGGTCATTGCGACGAGCGTGGCTCGACGGAATACAACCTGGCGCTGGGCGACAATCGCGCCAACTCGGCGAAGCAGATGCTGGTGCAGTTAGGCGTACCGGCGGAACGCATTCGCACGATCAGCTATGGCAAGGAAAAGCCGTCTTGCACGGACAGCACGGAGCAGTGCTGGCAGCAAAACCGCCGCGCGCACTTCGTTCTAGCCAAATAGATACAACACGACCCGGAGCGCCCTACGGACGCTCCGGGCACATTTCACGACCGCTATGGTTTGCTCTCCAAAGCGGACATCAACGCAGTCCTGCAGGTCTGGCTAACTCGCCTTCCTGCTCCGACCATATTTGCCGGGAAGCAGCAGTTCGGCATCAAACTGGACAGCCTTATGAAATCTCAGAAACTAATCGCTTTGATTGCAGTGCTGGCGATGCTCATCGGGCCGGTAACCCCGGCTTTCGCCGTCAGCAAAGAGATCGTCCAGCTTCAAACACAGGTGCAGGCTCTGTCCGACCAGATGGCGCGCATGCAGCAGACGTTTGACGAACGCATGGGCGTGATGCGGAACCTGATCGAGCAAAGCACAGATAACGTCAACAAGCTTGCCGCCAGCGTCGATACCGTGCAGCGTTCCCTGCAACAAGAGAACACAAACACACAGGCAAAGATCGACCAGGTCTCAGGACAGGTGCAGTCGTTGCATGACTCGCTCGACGAGATGAAAGCGCGCATGGCAAAGTTGAGCAAACAGCTCGACGACATGAACGCCGCGAGCGAAAACTTGAACGCCGCGCAGCCTGGGATGGGTGCGGCTCTCGCCCCTCCCGCGGCACCTCCGGCCGACGTCCTCTACAACAACGCGCTACGTGATTACAACTCCGGCCGCTACGATCTGGCGATGGGGCAGTTCGCCGATTATCTGAAGTTTTATGCAACAACGGAGCTTGCGGGCAACGCTCAGTTCTATGTCGCGGACATCGAGTATCGGCAGGGAAATTTTGAGCAGGCAGTGAAGGATTATGACAAGGTCCTGGAACAGTATCCGAGTGGCAACAAAGCCGCGGCATCACAGCTGAAGAAAGGCTATGCGCTGCTCGAACTCGGACAGCGCGATGCCGGCGTCCGAGAACTGAACAGCCTGATGCAGCGCTATCCGCGGTCGATTGAGGCACAGCAGGCACGCGAGCGTCTGCGCAAAGCTGGAGTCACGGGCACGAAGCCCTCGGCCACCCGCCGCCGGTAGGCGGCGTTTATCGGCCGAGGATAAAAGCAGATCCTTCGCGTCGCTCAGGACGACGCTTCTCTTTTTCACGCAACAGTTTGCCAACAAACAAGGCCGCCAACGGCGGCCTTCTGTTTAATCTACTAACCGCTAATTACCACCAACAGCGGCGTGAGACCGCTCGGGTCATCGCTCTTGAGGGACGGTGAGGTTGAGGCTTCGCAAGCAGTAGCGAACTTCGAGCTGCATGTCCTTCACTCGCATGCCTTCCTTGACCATGAGTTTGCAGGACAACGCAGTATGCGTTGGTGTGCCCTCCCCCATGTCATAGGTAATGCGGCAATACTGGCACTCCTCATTCCAGCAGAAGCGCCCGTGCGCGACATCCTCGGCGGCCAGGTATTGCAGGCAGCGCAAGAGCATGTTGTTCTCGGCGACTTGGAACTCGCGCTCCTTAATGCGAATCGAGACGAGTTTTTGATATGGACGGAACAGGGTGCCTGGCGAACTCATTGCCGGGATTGTAGCCGGATGGCAACTGCAGCGCAAAGAGAAAGGCGGTTCCGTCGGCCGGGGAGACCCGGGAACCGCCTTTCCTGGCGAACCGATTCTCTCGGGAACGGCTCGCGCGACGGTGTGTAGAGTTCCCCAGGTAACGCCTGCGGGCACCCTCTTCCGCTCCACACACCAACAACTCTTGACCAGAATTGCCTTCTCTCGTCAGGCAATACGCGGTCGATTCACCAACTCTCCGCCCCACCCCTCCCTGGATCGAGGCGATCAATCTAATTGCGCAAACACGCTCGTTTCGCGAAAGTTTTGCGGAATCGAGAGCTGCATTTTCTGCTGGCAGCTCACGCTGAAGTTCGCATACATCCCTTGAAAGTGTGCGAGGAAGTGGCTAGCACGCAGAGGTTGGACCTGGGCACTTTGAGGGCAACAGCTGCGGTTTCCGGCACATCTTCCCTCTCGGAGTCACCCATGCCTAAACAGAAAAAGACTACGCGGCACGATAGCGATGCGAAGAAAGGCGGAGTCGAGCAGGACAGTCCGGAGCAGAAGGCCAACGTCGCAGAAGACCGTACGCATGTGCTGAGCGCGGACCAGGATGTTCCTAATAAGGCTCTGCGCGAAGGACCGGAAGGCGTCAATGTTCAACCGGAGGTTGCCGGTGGTGATCGTCCGGAGGCGAACCAGGGTAGGCCTCGTGATGCTGACGCTGATGCAGAAGCCGAGCTTCAGGATCAGGACCCCGGTGAGCGGCAGAAGCGAAACCAGGGAGAAGAGAAAGACGACCCCCTGGCAGCGTAGAGAGGCGGAGAAAACGCAATTTTTGAGGATGTTGTGCTGGCCCGTTTCGCTGGAGCTGCCAACCAATCGTGCTTATCAAAAGAAAACGCCTGGCTCGGAGGCCAGGCGTGATTCGCATTTTCCGCGATGCTGTTATCGGAGCTCATCCATGCAGGCGTCGAGTACGCTCTTGGGTGGGCGCACAAGCTCTTCCGGAAGTGTTGCCAGCGGTTGGTCAGTCATGTTCAGCAGATCGAGGAACGTAGGGGCGTTCTCGTTGATGTAGAACACGCCGGTGAGTACCTCATTTGCCTGATGTGATTCCATAATGCGCTTGACTGCTCCGATCCTGTTCGTCGGGTCATAGTCCTCTTCCAGCTTGCGCATGCGGAGCTGCGAGCCGTCGTGCATGGTTACGTTAATGCTGGTCCCCGGCTCGTAATCGATCGCGATATCTTCAAAAGAAGGCACAAAGCTTATCTCGTGCAGCGGCTCTTCGTGGTCCTTCATGAATTTATAAGACTTCGTGGAACCCTCATGATCGTTAAAGGTGACGCATGGCGAGATGACATCGATCATCACAGTGCCGTTATGCGCGATAGCGGCCTTCAGCATCGAGTGGAGCTGACGCTTATCGCCACTGAAGGAGCGTCCGACAAATGTGGCGCCGAGTTCAACCGCTAGCGCGCACGTGTCGATCGGCGGAAGTTCGTTGATGACGCCGGTTTTCAGCCGTGAGCCCTTATCGGCCGTTGCCGAGAACTGCCCCTTCGTAAGCCCATACACGCCGTTGTCTTCGATGATGTAGATCATCGGCAGATTGCGGCGCATCAGGTGTACGAACTGACCGATGCCAATCGAAGCAGTATCTCCGTCGCCGCTGACGCCGAGCGCAACGAGCTTGCTGTTTGCAAGCACAGCGCCCGTTGCCATGGACGGCATGCGTCCGTGCACAGAGTTGAAGCTGTGCGACCTGCCCATGAAATAGGCAGGGCTTTTCGATGAGCATCCGATGCCGGAGAGCTTGGCGACACGCTCGGGCTGTATGCCCATCTCGTAAAACGCGTCGATGATGCGTTCAGAGATAGCGTTGTGCCCGCAGCCTGCGCACAGCGTGGTCTTGCCACCGCGGTAGTCGACGACAGTGAGACCTGCGCGGTTTGTCTTGGCTGCAACTGGAGGTGTGGTGGCCATTACTTGCCCTCCTGGAAAACGACTTCATCAGTTACGGTTCGCGCATCGAGCGGCAGACCGTTGTAGTGGCGGACGCTGCGCAGTTTGCCGACTTCGGATGCCGGCAGGTCCAGCTTGAGTAGCTGCAACATCTGCGCGTCGCGGTTCTGGTCGATGACGTACACGCGTTTGTGTTGAGCGATAAAGTCGTGAACTTCCGTGCTGAACGGGAAGCCGCGCAGTCGAAGATAGTCAGCCTTGATGCCGTGCTCGCGTTCTAATTGATCGAGGCTTTCGATCAGCGCCCAGTGCGAGGTTCCGTAGGCGATGATGCCCAGTTCCGATCCATTGGCGCTCTCAAGAACAGGCCTGGAAACGAGCGTGCGCGCTGTCTCGAACTTCAGCGATAGGCGGTCCATGTTCTTCTGGTAATCGTCAGGGCGCTCGCTGTACTGCCCCTTCTCGTTGTGCCCGCTGCCACGAGCGAAGTAGGCAGCTGCGGGATGCTCTGTGCCAGGCAAAGTCCGGTAGGCTATACCATCGCCGTCCACGTCCTTGTAGCGGGCGAATGACCCGAGGCGCTCCAGGTCTTCCTTGCCGAGCACCTTGCCGCGACGGATGGGCTCGGTCGGGTATTCGAATGCAGGGCTCATCCAGTAGTTCATGCCGAGATCAAGGTCGGACATGATAAACACTGGCGTTTGCAAGTGTTCCGCAAGGTTGAATGCCTCACTTGCCATGGTGAAACACTCGGCAACCGAACATGGGATGAGCATGGGATGTTTGCTGTCGCCATGCGAGAGCAGTGCGACTTTCAAGATGTCGCCCTGTGAGGTACGCGTCGGCAGTCCGGTGGAAGGTCCCATGCGCTGCACGTCCCAGACGACGCCGGGCACTTCGACAAAATATCCAAGGCCGGCAAACTCGGCCATCAGCGAGATGCCCGGGCCTGCGGTGGCAGTCATGGAACGCGCGCCGGCCCACCCTGCGCCGAGGACCATGCCAATGGCAGCCAGTTCATCTTCCGCCTGAACGATGGCGAAGGTGGCCTTGCCATCCGGTCCAATGCGGTACTCCTTCATGTACTCAATCAACGTCTCAACCACCGACGAAGACGGCGTGATGGGATACCAGGTAACAACAGTCACGCCGGCGAACATGGAGCCCAGTGCCGATGCCGAGTTACCGTCGATGATGATCATGTCCTTCGTCTTGTCCATGCGCTGGACAGACCAGGGATCCTCTTTTGTCAATGAAGCAGCAGCGTAGTCGTATCCGGCCTTCGCGGCGTTCCAGTTCAGGTCAGCGGCTTTCACCTTGGTAGCGAACTGCTTGCGTACAGCCTTCTCCACCTCGGTTAAGTCGAGCGAAAGCAACTGCGCAACGACGCCGACGTAAATCATGTTCTTGACCAGTTTGCGCAACTTGGCTTCAGAGCAAACCGTGGCGACGATCTTGTCGAAGGGCACGGAGTAGAAGACAAGGTCTGAGCGCAGCTCTTTCAGGTTCAGAGGCTCGTCATACAGAACGGCGGCACCCGCCGAAAGCGACATCACGTCGTCCTTCGCCGTCTCTGAATTCATGGCTATCAGGAAGTCGATTTCCTTCTTGCGAGCGATGTATCCGTGCTTACTGGCGCGGATGGTGTACCAGGTCGGCAAGCCCGCGATATTCGAAGGAAACAGGTTCTTGCCCGAAACAGGGATTCCCATCTGGAAGATGGAGCGCAATAGCACCGTATTCGCCGACTGCGAACCTGAGCCGTTTACCGTTGCGACCTGAATGCTCAAGTCGTTCACGATGGGCTCCCGCCCTAATCGGCCAGATGCACGTTCGTGCACCGCTAAATCAGTGGTGGCCATGACACCGTCCTTCTCAAAAGAGCTGAAGAGTGAGACTGCTTACCAGCAAAGGGGACAATGCCATCAATTCTACAACAACCAGAATCACAGATGTGGATGACGTATGAACATAAGTCGTGTGACGACACTGCACTCGGGCTCAAGGTGAATGCCCGTCCCGCGTAGAGCAAATTCTATCCGGGTGGCCAAAAACAAAAGCCGGAGCAGAAGCCCCGGCGTTTGCTTTTCCGAATCTCGCAGATCCTACTCTTCCTTGTAGAACTGCGCCATCTTGCGGAATTTAGTGTAGCGCGCCTCGAGCATGGCTTGCGCTGTCATCCTCTTGAGTTCGAGGTAGTGCTTTTGTAATTCGAGGTCGAGCAGGTTCGCTGCCTCTTCATGATCATTGTGCGCGCCGCCTGCGGGCTCGGCAACGGTGGCATCAATAATGCCGAGTTCCGCAAGGTCATTTGCTGTTATACGCATGGCCTGAGCCGCAACTTCGCGCTTCATGGGATCGCGCCACATAATCGACGCGCAACCTTCAGGCGAGATGACGGAATAAATGGAGTTTTCCATCATGAGCACGCGGTCGCCAATGGCGATAGCCAGCGCGCCGCCAGAACCGCCTTCGCCAGTGATAGTTACAATCACCGGAACTTTGAAGCGAGACATTTCCCGTAGATTGCGGGCGATGGCCTCTGCCTGGCCACGCTCTTCTGCGCCCAGGCCGGGGTATGCGCCCGGAGTATCGACGAAGGTGAAGATGGGGCGGTTGAACTTCTCTGCAATGCGCATGGCGCGGAGGGCCTTACGATAGCCCTCAGGGCTAGGCATGCCGAAGTTGCGATGAACCTTCTGCTTGGTGTCGCGGCCTTTCTGGGTGCCGAGCACAAGGCACTCGTCTCCGTGAAAACGGGCCATGCCGCAGATGAGGGCTGCATCGTCGGCAAAGCCGCGGTCGCCATGAATTTCGCTGAAGTCGGTAAAGATGCGCTCGACGTAGTCAAGGAAGTACGGGCGCTGAGGATGGCGTGCCAGTTCGGTCTTCTGCCACGCACCCATGTTGGCGGTCACTTGGCGCCGGAGGTTCGATACGCGTTCGTGAAGCTCCTGTAGTTGTCGATGAGCTTCCTGGTTCTCTCCTGCTGCGGTTTCCAGTTGCTCGATCTGCTTCTCGATCTTTTCCAGTTCCTGTTGAGCTTTCGTGCCAGCTTCCATAATGGGTAGTTTCGTTTCCTCGGACGCGTTAATTTCTACCTGCACGGCTGATATCCAAAACTCCAGCACTGGCAGGATTCCTAACTGTTTCCATGATGGCGGTGCGGCGTCCTTGATCTGACTAACACCGGACGGCTTCCAGGCTGACGTCGTCATAGACAGCATCAGTCGACGATCTTTACGCTACCGCGTCCACAGAGTTCTTCTATGCGGGACATGAACATACGGTCCGGCAGGACATTATAGCCTTCCGCCTCCATCACAACCACGTACTCGCCCTTGCGCTCCAGATCGAAGAGCACCTTGGCATCGCCCCTGCACTCGGTGAAGATGCGATGGAGGGCTTCGATGGTCTCTTCCGTCGCGGTATCTAGCTGAATACGAAGGCGCAAGTTTCGTGGCAACTTGGGTTTGGCCTGCTCGAGGGAGGTAATCTCGGAGACAGAAATCTTTGGATTCGCGCCTTCTTCAACGCGCACTCCGCAACGAACGAGAACGGGAACTTCGAGCTTCACCTTTTCCGACAGGCGCTTGTATGCTTCCGGGAAGACAATCATTTCAACTGCGCCGTCCATGTCTTCCAGCATGGCATTGGCGTACAGATCACCCTTCTTCGACTTCATCACCTTGAGATTACTGATGAGGCCCGCCGTACATATCTCCTCGCCTTTGCCGGTTGGGCGCGTCATGGCGGCGATGTCGGCCGACGACTTGGCGGCGAAGTCCTGAACCTTGCCGGCATACTTCTCTAGTGGGTGTCCGCTGACGAAGAAGCCGAGAATTTCTTTCTCCGCCTGCAATCGCTGGTGCTCGTCCCAGTCGGGCACGTCAGGCAAGCTGTCTTCCTTACCCGTGGGCGTGCTCTCTTCGAAAATGCCGAACAGACCGTGTTGGCCGGAATCGGCATCTCGCTGAGACTTTTGAGCAAGCTCGATTGCTTTGTCGAGCACGGCCATGAGCTGCGAGCGTCGGCCAAGCGAGTCCATGGCGCCACTCTTGATGAGCGATTCCACGACGCGCTTGTTTAACAGCCGAAGATCGACTTTCTCGCAGAACTGGAAAATGGACTCGAAGCGGCCAATCTCCTGGCGAGCATTCACGATAGAGTCGATTGCATTGTGACCAGCGTTCTTCACGGCTGCGAGGCCGAAGCGAATGGCATTGCCATGCGGCGTGAAGTTAGCGGCGCTTACGTTGATGTCCGGCGGTTCGACGGATATACCCATCTCGCGACATTCTTTGATGTACTTGACGACATCATCAGTCGTACCGGTGACGGACGTAAGCAGCGCGGCCATAAACTCGACCGGGTAGTGCGTCTTGAGATACGCCGTTTGATAAGCGAGCACGGCGTACGCGGCCGAGTGCGACTTGTTGAATCCGTACCCGGCAAACTGCTCCATCAGATCAAAGATTTTTTCAATCTTCTTCGAATTATGGTGGCGTTCGTGAGCGCCGTTGATAAAGCGCTGGCGCTGCTTGGCCATTTCCTCGATATTCTTTTTGCCCATGGCACGGCGCAGCAAATCGGCTTCGCCAAGTGAATAGCCGGCAAGCTTGTTAGCGATCTGCATTACCTGTTCCTGGTAAACGATGACGCCAAGCGTTTCCTTGAGGATCCCTTCCAGCTCCGGCAATTCGTACTCAACCTTGCGGCGGCCCCACTTGCGCTCAATGAAGTCATCGACCATGCCGCCTTGAATCGGGCCAGGGCGATAAAGCGCGTTGAGAGCCGTGAGGTCCTCCACGGTGTTCGGCTTGTATCGGCGCAGCACGTCTCTCATGCCATGCGATTCGAACTGGAAGACGCCTGAGGTGTATCCAGCGTGAAAGACCTTCTCATAGGTCTGGGCGTCGTCCAACAGCAGCTTCGCGAGATCGATATCCTCGCCACGGCCCTGCTTGATGAGCTTGAGCGCGTCATCCACGATCGTAAGCGTGGTCAGACCGAGGAAGTCCATCTTGAGCAGGCCCATCTTCTCGACTGCCTTCATGTCATAGGCAGTTACGATTTCTTCGTTTTTCGTGCGATGAAGCGGGACGAGGTCCGTGAGCGGCTGTGGCGAGATGACAACTCCGGCGGCGTGCATACCCACATTGCGCACCATGCCTTCCAGCTTCTTCGCCGTGTCAATCATCTCCTTGATCTGCGGATCGCCTGCGTAAGCCTGCTCCATCTGCGGCGAGTCGGACATAGCCTTGCTGATTGTGACGCCGGGCGTGCCGGGAATCATCTTCGCAATGCGGTCCACTTCGGCGTACGGGATGTCCATGACGCGGCCAACGTCTTTGATCGCGGCCTTGGCGGCCATGGTGCCGAATGTGATGATCTGCGCAACCTGGTCGCGTCCGTATTTGCGCGTGACGTAGTCTATGACTTCACCACGGCGGTTCATGCAGAAGTCAACGTCGATATCAGGCATGGAGACGCGTTCCGGATTCAGGAAGCGCTCGAATAGCAACTCGCTCTGGAGGGGATCGATATCGGTGATTCCCATTGCGTAGCTGACAAGCGAACCCGCTGCCGAACCACGGCCGGGGCCGACCGGGATGCCCTGATCCTTCGCGTAACGGATGAAGTCCCAGACAATAAGGAAGTATCCTGGGAACTGCATCTGCTTGATGATGCCGATTTCGCGGTTGAGTCGGTCTTCGTACTCGCCCCAGCTCTTGCGCAGGCGACCCTGGGCCTGCCACTCGCGAAGCAAGTGCATGCGCTTCGCAAAGCCTTCGCGAACGACATGCTCGAAGTAACTGTCGATGCTGTGGCCTTCCGGCACATCGAATTTCGGAAACGGATTCTTCACCTTGTCGATGCGCGTGTTACAGCGCTCGGCGATTTTCATCGTGCGCGAGACGACTGCCTCGGCTCCGCTGAAAACCTTCATCATCTCGTCCGCGCTCTTGACGAAAAACTGATTGGTAGCGAACTTCATCCGGTTCGTCTCGTGGATTGACTTGCCGGTCTGGATACAGAGCATCACATCCTGCGCGTGGGAGTCGTCCTCGCAGAGATAGTGGCTGTCGTTGGTGGCCACCATCTCAATGCCGAGCTCCTTCTCCAGCCGAAACAGATCGGCGTGAATGCGCTTCTCCTCCGGCATACCCTGGTCCTGGATCTCCAGGAAGAAGTTCCCTTTTCCGAAGATGTCGTTGTAGGTAACGGCAGCATCGCGAGCGGCCTCGTACTTGCCTTCTGTAAGGCGTTCGGCGACTTCACCCTTAAGGCAGGCGGAAAGTCCGATTAGACCCGTGCTATGCTCTGCCAGAAACCCCTTGCTAATCCGTGGTTTATAGTAGAAACCATGAAGTGATGCTTCAGAGGTAATCTTTACGAGGTTGCGATAGCCTTCTTCGTTCTCCGCGACTACAAGCAAGTGGTTATACGAGTCGCCTTCCGGTGCCGCCCTGTGGTCTTCCTTTTTGCACACGTAGAGTTCACAGCCGATGATTGGCTTAATGCCCGCCTCTTTGGCAGCATTGGCAAAATGCACCGCTCCAAAGATGTTCCCGTGGTCAGTCATGGCAACGGCAGGCATGCCCAGTTCCTTGGCACGCTTGCAGAGGTCGGAGACGTCGCAAGCGCCGTCGAGCATGGAGTAATCGGTGTGCAGATGCAGATGAACGAATTCAGCCATTCCGGTTCCGGGAAGCCCTCTTCCGCCACGCCATCGTGCTTAACGCGTGCGGGTGTAATCATTGTACTGAGTAGGCGGCAGCTAAGGAACGCCCAAGCTCAGTGCAACCTGGAAATAAAAAGCCGCGCCAAAGAGGGGCGCGGCTTTCAACTGTTTCGATGATGCGCCTGCGTAATCAGCGACCCTTCTTGGCTGCCTTCTTTGCCGGTTTCGGAGCTAACCTTTTTGCAGGAACAGCCTTTTTCGCCGGCGCGGCTTTCTTGCTGGGTGCAGCCTTCTTAGCCGGGGCCTTAGGCACTGCCTTCTTTACCTGAGGAGCGTTCTTCGCCGCGATCGCTTTGCGTTCAGGCTGCTTTGCCGGAGCGGTCTTTGAAGGCGTCTTCTTGACAGCCTCTTCTTGAACCTTCTTTGGTTGCTCGCCGGGTGCTGCCGCCCCTTTCGTGGGCGAAGGTGGCGCCGGTGAGGCCTCCTTGAGCTTTCGTCCCTTCTTCCCAGAAACAGGCGGCAAGAGTGCCGCCGCTGCTGCTGCCGCGGCTTCGGCCTTGGCTGCCCGTCCGCGCTTTGGCGGCGGTGGTGGCGGCGGCGGTGGGGGCGGTGGCGAATACGGTTTCAGGAACTTGATGATTTCCGTGTGCGAGTGCAACTTGCCGTCCAGCATGAGTAGGAAAGCTTCTTCCGCGAGCTTCGGATATTCTGGCAGTTGGGGCGTAATTCGCAGTTCCGCCATCTCCGGAAGTGGCAATTTTTCTTTGACTTGCCGCCATTTGGTAAAAAAGTTCTTGATCTTCTGCTCGACCGCCTGCTGGCGTACAGTCACGTCCAGAAACAACAGGGCTTCCGGCTTGGCGGCTGAAAGTACCTGCCAGGCGCGGGAGGGTGTTGCAGCTTCTTTGCCCTGTAGTTTTTTCGCTAGTTCTTTGGCTTCGTCTTCCAGATGCTTCCAGGCATCTACGAAATCCTTGCGCGGAATCATGCGCTGGATCTCCGAGATGTCCTTGTCGCCAAAGCGTTTCGTAAGGAAGTACATAACGGCCGGAGCGGCATCGACGTTGTAGCCGAAATCGAGCAATGCCTGGCGCGTCTTCATCAACTGGCCCATTTCCGCGCTCTCTACCTTTGCGGTAGTCCAATGCGGATGCAGAACCTTCAGCCAGCCTTCCTTCTCGAGAATACGCATGACCTGCAACGGATCGTCTTCGAAAGCAATCTGTTCGATCTCGTATCCGATAGTCGACCTGCTGATGTACTCAATGTAGTTATTCTCTTTGGCAGAGTCGTAACGAGCCTGAGTGCGGTCCTCAAGCTGCCAATGGAAGCGGGCAGCAAAGCGCGTCGCGCGAATCAGCCGCGAGGGCTCCTCGTAGAAAGCATAGTTGTGCAAGACACGAATGACTTTGGCTTCAATGTCGGCGATGCCGTTGAATGGATCAAGCAGCAGCCCGCGCGAGCCGGGATTAAGCGACAGCGCCATCGCATTAATAGTGAAGTCGCGCCGGCGGAGATCTTCGTTGATGGTGGCTTGGGCCACGAGGGGCGGCTTGCCTGGTTTCTCGTAGGTTTCGGCACGCGCCATGCTGATCTCGGCACGAACGCTGCCCGGCAGCAACACGAACAGAACCTTGAGATGCTCGTCGAGGGCCTGTATGCGGACCCCGGCGCGCTCTAGTTCTTTCTGAAGTTTGAGTGCGTTGCCTTGTACCGTGAAGTCGAGATCGCGAATGGCGAAGCCACTGATGATGTCGCGAATCGCGCCGCCGGTAAGATAAACGTTCATGCCCTGCGCGCGGGCTATGTCTTGCACCAGAGTCACGCCGCGCATCTGATCAGGCGTGAGCCTGGTTTCCATGGTGTAAATGTAATCGGCCATTCGTTGATTACGAGACCACGATTAAGTTCGCAGTGGCGGTGGGGCAACAGCGTTGAACGCCCCGCCTTGGTCTCCTAAGTCTCTCCCGTTCATACACTTACGCACAACTGCAACTATTCCGCTACAAAGCACAGACAATAACACACACGGTTACGGTTTGGCTACACTTGGAATGATAAACCCCAATTTTTCCTGAAAGATGCGAAAATCAAGTCTTGCCGGGAGATTCAGCAACCGGCCGAAGCAGGTCATGGCCTCTACCCACAAAAAAGTGATTGTCCGCAAGATGGACCGCGATTTCATTACTGGATATGTCGGGTCTGCGGAGTTTATTTCCGACGGCAAATTGGAGATTCTGAACACGGCCGGAAACGTCGTCCTGATCGACCTGAAAGAAGTTAAGGGCGTGTACTTCGTTCGCGAGTTTGGAGATTCCGAATCTCTGAATCGAAAGACTTTTACGACGAGGCCGCGCGTCGAGGGGTTGTGGGTGCGACTCCGTTTCCGTGACAACGAAGTGCTCGAAGGCCTGATGCCGAACGAACTAACGCACATCGGTCCCGACGGATACTTTATCAATCCGCCGGACACGCGTTCGAATACGCAGCGCATCTTTGTGCCGCGCACGGCGCTTACGGAGTTGGCGGTGCTCTCGGTCATCGGCGGACAGGCACGTCGCCGCAAGGGCGCCGAAGATGTTCGGCAGGCGCCGTTGCCCATGTTCAGCGAGCCATAGTCCAGGGCTCTTTGCACTCCAGAAGGACGAAACCATACAGTATGAAGCTAAGCGAAATAGCGTCGGCAATCGGCGCACGCATTGAGAACACTACGGGCGACGTTGAGATCAGCGGCGTTGCAGGCATCGAGGAAGCGGCACCGGGGCAGATTACGTTCGTTGCGAACCCTAAGTACGCGTCGGCAGCGCAAACCACAAGGGCGTCCGCCATTATCGTGTCGGAAGACTTCCCGGCGCTGAACCTCCCGGTACTGCGCAGCAAGAACCCGTATCTATCATTTGCGCACGCGGTGGAACAGTTTTACTGCGCCCCCAAGTATGCGCCCGGCGTTCATCCTACGGCGGTTATTCACGCAAACGCCAGGGTCGGACGGAATGCCAGTATTGGCGCATACGTTGTTGTGGATGACGGTGTGGTGATCGGAGACGACTGCGTCCTGCTGCCGCACGTAGTGATTTACCGTGGCGCACAGATTGGCGACCGGTTCTTTGCACACGCCCATGCGATTGTCCGCGAATACTGCCGGATCGGGAACGATGTCATCCTGCAGAATAACGTCATTATCGGAGCCGATGGATTCGGATTCGCGCGAGACGAAAAGGGCTGGTACAAAATCGTGCAGTCCGGCGTAGTCGTGATCGAAGACGGTGTGGAGGTGCAGGGAAATAGCTGCGTCGACCGCGCCAGTATCGGCCAGACTACCGTTGCGCGGGGCGCGAAGATCGACACCCTGGTGCAAGTCGGCCACGGTTGCACTGTCGGAGAGAACACCATGCTGTGCTCGCAGGTCGGCCTTGCGGGTTCCACAAGGGTTGGCAAGAACGTGATCCTTGCCGGACAAGTCGGCGTGGCCGGACACCTCACAATTGGCGACGGCGCAATCGCGACGGCGCAAAGCGGCATCCCGGGCGACGTCGCCCCGAACACCGTGGTCAGTGGATATCCTGCAATCGAGAATCGACAGTGGCTGCGGTCCGTTGCCGTGTTCAACAAGTTGCCTGAACTCGCGAAAGCCGTGCGGCGTGCCGGAAAGAAAACGGAAGAATAAATTCTGGCCATCACACGGTGGCCAGAACGCGCGCATCCAACGACGCTGACGTTTACAGCCAGCCGCAAGGCCAGCGCTGGTCAACGATGACTGACGTAATCCAATTCGGAAAGAGCGTGCAGGGTGCGCAACCGGCGAAGCCCATCCGCGTTCTACTGCTCGATGACCGCCAGGAAAACCTTCTACTGCGCTCTACGATCCTGCGCCAAAAAGGCTATCAGGTTGTGACCTCGGCATCCATCGAGGAAGCTGAAGCGAAGCTGCAGGACATAGACATCGCTGTACTCGACTATCATCTTGGAGCAGGAAAGTTCGGGACCGATGTCGCGGACACGTTACGGAAGAAACGCCCGCAGGTTCCCATCATCATTCTCTCGGCCACTTTGGAGCGTAGGTTCGGCGGCATCGCCGACATGCATCTGCTGAAGGGATACAGCTCCGTCGATGACCTTGTCGATGCGCTGCGTTCCTTCGAAGCCAAAAAGCGCGGCAAACCCGTGGTGGTGGATGCTCGCGATTTCTTCTACTCGCGAATTAGCATGGCGATGGGCGACGATAATGTGCTTGAGATTCTCGACGCTGACGGCAACTGGCAATACGTTAACGAATACTTCGCCGCGCTCATCAGCAAGAAGCGTACATGGTTTCCGGGGCGCAACATTTTCGACCAGTTTCCTGATCTCGGCGATGAGTGGCGCGAAATCGTTCGCACCGTGGCCGACACGCGGGAGACGTACATCGATCGTCGCGGATCGCGAGGCATGCCGCACTTGCCGACAAAGTCGCGACACTGGAACTGGAATGTGCTGATCTTCCCTATCAAACTGCACGACAATCGCAATGGCGTCGTCCTCAGTGCGCGCCTGATCGAGAACAAATAAGGCGTACCTGTGCGCATCATCCCTGTCCTGCTAATCTGCTCTTGTGAGGCACCGATTTTGAAAGACCGAAATTCGTTTCGTCGCAGTGCCCTGCTTCTACTGGTGATCGCTGTTGCTCTGATAACTACTGCCTGCCCGAAAAAGAACGATCCTGGGACGTACGTCACCGTATCCAACAACTCGGGCGCACCATTACGGAATTTGGAGTTGACGTTTAAGGGCGGGAGCTTCGGACGCTCGCTTTTGGGCAAGGACGAGTCTCATCGCCACTGGATTCAAACGGGCGCGCCATGTCACGTCTTCATGAGTTTTGAAGACTCCACGGGACGGCAAGTGCCCGGGAAGGAATTGGATCTCGGAGAGAAGTGTCCTCCGGAGTTGGCTCTGGACATTGATGCGCAGCAGAACGTGACAGGACGCGCGATACAGCGCTGATCAGCGGTACTGTTCCGGCAATGCACTCGCAATCTGCTTGCGTACGGTTTGGATGAGTTCCTCGCGACTGCTGTATTGCGCGGGGTCTATGGGAGCATGGAATACAGCCGTAACCAGTCCGGGATGAATGGCAAATGTCCCTTTGGGCCAAGCCTCGTGGGTTCCGACCATAGTAATGGGCACGATGAAGACGCCGGACTCCATTGCCATGTGGAATGGTCCCTTCTTGAACGGCAACAAACGCCCGTCGCGTGAACGTGTGCCTTCCGGAAAGACAAGCATACTGAGGCCGGAACGCAATACCTCGGCGGCGGCGCGTACGCTCTCGATAGCGGCGTCTCGATTGCGGCGATCGACGGGGACCAGGCGCGCGATGCGCATCGCCGTGCTGAGCACAGGCAGTCGGTAAAGTTCCTTCTTCACCAAGACGGACGTGCGACGCTCGAGTAGTGGCGCGATGATCGGCGGGTCCAGGTTGGAGACGTGGTTAGACATGAAGATGTAGGGCCGCCTCGGCTCCATATGTTCTCGCCCAACGGCACGGACGCGCACGCCGCCTGCCCATATCCCGCCACGCGCACCCCACATTGCCAACTGCCAAAGCAGGCGGATGTCTCCGGTCAGGAATGTAACTGGAAAGCCGATCAAAGCGGCAAGCGGCACGTACAAGCCCCAGAACGTGACGGCCAAAATCGCGCGTATCACTGCTGTGGACCTCCGGTTGCCGCACCGGCGATCGGAGTCGCTTTAGTTCCTGTTTCGCTATCGCCGCGCATCCAGGCCAACCGCCGCGCACGCTGCGCATTGGTGACGCCCTGCGCTTCATTCAGCACATAGTCATCGCCCATGCGCGTGCTGATCCGGATATTGACTTCGCGCTCGCCCCTCCGGCTGCGGACTTTGAGCCGCACCGTATCGTTCGCTTTCGCTGCGGCTATCGTCGCTGCAAAGTTACCGGACACGGGCTTGCCATTCATCTCCAAGATTGCGTCGCCGGTCGCGATGCCTTGCGCTTGCGCGTCGCTTCCCTCTTCAACACCGGTGACGATAGCCGGTTGATCGAACCTGCGACTCGTAGTGAATCCGGCGCTGGCTACCTGTGTTGTTCTGCGGGCCAGCTTCAGCCCAACCGAACGGAACAACTCGTCGTACGGAAGCTCTTGTGTACCTGCGACATAATGTGAAAAGAACCCCTGGAAACTCGCGCCGGTAACGCTTTCGGCTGCTTTCTGCACGCCAACGGAATCGTCGAAGAAGATTCCGCGCTTAGCGTAGTTCGCATTCATCCACTGGAACAGGTCGCGCAACGACCGTATCCCGCGCGTCACCTCGCGCATTCGAAGGTCGAGCAGAACGCCGAGTATCTGCCCATTGGTGTAATACGAGACGCTGCGCTCAGGCTGATGATAGTACGGATACTTTTCGAGCCACGCGTCCAGGCTCGACTCCTCCGCTGATTGCGTGCTGTGCGCCGCCCTCGATTCGAGCGAACTTATCTGGAACGCAAGCCGATCCAGGAACTGCTGCTCGTCGATCAGGCCCGCGCGATAGAGCATGTGTTCCTGCACGGTGCTGGTGACGCCTTCGCTGAACCACAGTGCGCGCGTGTAGTTCTCACGGGTATAGTCCACAGGCTCGAGCGTGCGCGGACGAATGCGCTTCACGTTCCAAAGGTGGAAGAACTCGTGCGCACTCACGCCTGAGAGTGACAGAGGATGGTCTGCCACGCGTTGTGCATCGACGTCGATGGCGGTGGAATATGCATGCTCCATGCCGCCCGACGCGGGACCACGCGGCAGGTGATAGATGAAGGTGTACTGCTTGTAGGGACGGTCCTGCATCCAGTCCACCGCCGCTGCTACAACCTTGCGAAGCATGGTTTTAATCGCGGCCATGTCGAAGTCCGAGGGTTCGCCATGGACGATCACGCGGTAAGTCGCGCCCCCCTCTTCGAAAGAAGATTCGGTAAACTTGCCAATCTCCACCGGCGAGTCAACCAGCGCATCGTACTTCTCGGCCGCACCCTCCACGCTCACAGCGCCACGGTCGGAGGTTCTGGGAAACACTTCTCCATCGGCAACGCGCCATTCAGTGGGCAGGTCGGTAATGCGAATACGGATGGGAGCGGCGCGTCCGTCAACGGGATACATCAGCACCATGGCCCAGTTCAGGAAGGCATGGTCGGCATTGATCTGAGCTCCGAATGAGCCCGGGGTGTCGGCAACGACGTCATAGCTAAGGATTGAACAGCCATGCTTTGCGTCTGCATCTATGCGCCAAGTCGATTTGTCCAGTTTGCGATGGCTCAGCAAGCGGCCAGCACCGTCACGCGCCTCGACTCGAGTGACGTATTGGGCGAAGTCCCGCACCTGGTAGAGAGCGTTCCAGGCAGGAAGTTGAAAGTCTTGTTCGCCGCCGCCTTCGTACGCCAGTTGCACATGGGCAATATGTGCCGCTCGGTCGCGCAAAGATACCTGGTACCTCAGAGTGCCGGGTTCGCACCCAAAATCCTGGGCTGCTGTTATGCAGGGAAAAAGAAGAGATATAGATAGAAATATTGCGACCTGCACATTGAGCAGGCGACCACTTACGCGTAGATGCACGTCTAGATTAATCCTCGTGAAGACTCTTCAGTTTTGCCGGAAGCTTCTCATAGATTCCGCCGAACCCGCCATTAGAAAGAATCGCGACAACGTCACCGCACTTGAGTTCAGGCGCTATCGCCTCAATGATTTCGTCGGCGGTAGCGAACTGACGCGCGAGAATGCCTGCCTTGCTGACCTCGGCGATAACCGAGGCAAGATCGAGACGCTCGTTTTCGGGAATGGCTTCCGACTTAAAAATGCTCGCCACGACAACGCAATCCGCCAGTGCCAGGCTGCTCGCCAGTTCGTGACGAAAAATATTCCGCCGCAGCGTATTCGAACGCGGTTCCAAAACTGCCCAGAGACGACGTCCGGCATAACGCGTACGCAAGGCCCGAAGCGTCTCCTTGATTGCGGTTGGATGATGGGCGAAGTCATCGACGATGGTGATGCCATCAACCTTCGCCTTGACCTCCAGACGACGCTTCACGCTGAGGAACGACGCCAGCGCCTTGGCGATCACCTGTGGATCGATTCCATAGTTGGCAGCCATGGCTGCGGCGGCAGTCGCGTTCAAAACGTTGTACTCGCCCGCAAGCGGAAACTCAAAGTCTGCCCATGGCTTCCCTTCGCGCCAAACTGACCAGCAGGTGCGGTCGGCTTCAAACTCCATGTCAACGATGCGCCAGTGGGAGTTTGGCTCGAATCCATACCGCTCGACCGAACAGAAGGCGCGACTCACGCACTCGCTGACGTTGCCGCTCGCATCCCAGGCAATGACGCGCCCACGGCGCGGCACCAGATTCACCAGGCGCTTGAAGGCCGTTTTAACTTCGTCCAGGCTCTTGTAGATGTCCGCGTGATCGAACTCGACTGACGTGAGAATAGCGGCTGACGGAAAGTAGTGCAGGAATTTGGGCCCCTTGTCGAAGAACGCGGTGTCGTACTCGTCGCCTTCAAGGATGAATTCGCGCCCGTCGGCGACGGAGAAACTGGACCCGAAGTTCTCGGCAATGCCGCCGATCAGGAACGACGGATCGCGTCCGGCAACGCTGAATATCCACGCCAACATGCTCGTTGTCGTCGTCTTGCCGTGGGTGCCGGCTATAACAAGCGTTTCACGCGCGCTGAGAAATTCCTCATGCAGCACCGACGCCATGGAATCAAACGGCAAGCGATGGTCGAGCACGTATTCCAGTTCGGGATTACCGCGCGATATGGCATTGCCAACCACTACGAGATCGGGACGCGGTTCCAGGTTGCGCTCGCAATATGGCTCCGCGACGGGGATGCCGAGCGAGGCAAGAAAGTCCGACATGGGCGGATACGCTGCCGCATCCGAGCCAGTGACGTGAAAGCCGCGCTGCTTGAGCATGCCGGCCAGAGAGGCCATGGCTGTGCCGCAAATTCCGATGAGATGTATATGACTAGGCTTCATGAATGGGCCGATTGGGAAGAGTCTGCGGCGATGGTCGCCGGTTTGCACGCAAGCCGCACCGAGCTATCTGTCACGACTAGCGACGCCCGAACACCGAGCGGCAGAGTAATGTTGGCGCGCGTCACGTGTCCGCTGGGAAGCCCGTAAGCAACAGGAATTCCAAGGTCGCGGACGATGCGCATGACGATCTGGCTTACGTCATAATCGCTCGCGCCCGGCTGCTCGCACTCAAGCATTTCGCCAAAGATGATTCCACGAACGCCAGCGAACTTGCCTGCTGTTTTCAACTGCATCAACATCCGGTCAACCTGGTAGGGTTTTGCCGCGATGTCTTCGATAAAAACAATCGTGCCCCTGGTCCGAATCTCATACGGCGTCCCGAGCGAGGCTGTCAGCATGGAGAGGCATCCGCCGTAGAGCGTACCCTGCGCGCGTCCCGGCACAAGCGGCTTCACCTGAATGTCGCCATTGAACTCCGCCGTGTAGGAGTCACCAGAAAGGACAGAGCGCCATGACACCAGATCGACGCCATCGGTGTGAGCGAAGTCCTTGGTCGCCATGGGTCCGTGAAACGCCCCGAGCCCGTTATCGACGAACCACGTCAGCAGCGTCGTAACGTCGCTGTAGCCGATGAACGGCTTGGGATGCGAACGAATCAGTTCGAGGTCGAGATACGGAAGCAGGTAATTGCAGCCGTATCCGCCACGAGCGCAGAGGACGGCACGAATGTCATCGCGCCTGAACATCTCATGCAGATCGTTGACGCGCTGGCGCACGGATCCGGCAAAGTAGAGATCGCTGTCGAAAATGGAATCGAAGAATAGCGGCTTGTAGCCAAGCGTCAGAAGTCGTGCGCAGCCGCGCTTGAGCGCTTCGGCATCAATAGAGCTTGCCGGTGCGATAATGCCGATGGTATCGCCCACACGCAGAGACGGCGGCTTGATCCGCTCGCCTTTAATCTTCGTGCCAGGCTTCACGTTGCGCTTCATCACTGCTCAATCTTAAACGAAAAACTCGCCTCGGCAGACCAGTCGTGCGGGGCCGGTCAAAAACAATTCGTCTTCCCAACGGACTTGCTGGCTTCCTCCAGGAGTATGAACCTGTAGCGTACGCATTACGCGCCCGGTCGCTATGGCCGCAGCAGCCGAAGCCGACGATCCAGTCCCGGAAGACAGCGTTTCTCCTGCGCCGCGCTCGAAGATGCGAATCTCGATCTCGCCACTGTTCAGCACGCGAACGAACTCGACGTTGGTGCCCTGCGGGAACAGTGGCTGGCGCTGTATGCCTTCGGCCAGGGCCTGCCAGCCGGGCTGAAACTCATTCACAAACACAACGAAATGCGGGTTGCCCATAGAGACGGGCACGCCTGTGACGACGTTGCCTCCTATGGCGAGTTCAACCGCCCCCGAGACCTTAGGTGCTCCCATGGCGGTCGTGAACTCGAATAGCGGTCCTTCGCGACTCGTCAGTTCACAGGTCTTCACGCCGGCGTCGGTCGCGATCAGAATGCGTTGCAATCCGCTTTCAAAAGCGATGTGCGCTGCCACGCATCGCGTCCCGTTGCCTGACAGCTCCGCGTCCGAGCCGTCGGCGTTCACCAGACGAATGCGGGCATCGGCTGTTTCGGAAGGGTACAGCCACTCGACGCCATCGGCTCCAACGCCGTTGTTGCGGTCGCACATGCGACGTGTGAGCGCCGCGATGTCATTGCCGGCGTACGCGCCATCAACAATGAGGAAGTCGTTCCCGCAGGCACTTCCCTTTACAAATGGAATTCGCAAAGTTAGATCCACCGTAATCCTTACCGATTATTCTTCCTGGTCTTCAGCAGCACCAACAGCTTCTACGCTGGATACGGTCGGCGACATGCGTAACTTCTTCATCAGTGCGCTGTGTTCCTCGCGCATGCCTTCCACTGTGAACTGAAGCCGCGACTGGCCGTTCGTGTGTCCTACTTGTACGCTTTGCATCCCGCGATTTTCGCTTTCGAGAATTTCGTTGACCGCCCAGATGAGTTCTTCAGCGCTCTTGCCGCGAACTTCGAACGTCATCATGTGCGGCTTAAGGTTCCAACGCGTCTCGACGAAGCCCAGCGAGTGCAGCGCGATGAGCAGCATGAGCGTGGCAAACATTGCGGGCAGCAGCAGTCCGCCGCCGACGGCCATCCCAATGGACGCCACAACGAACATCGTTGCCGCCGTCGTAATGCCGGTCACCCCAGCCCTGGAGTGCAGGATGGATCCGGCGCCGATGAAGCCGATGCCAGGAATGATCTGCGCCGCGATCCGAGTGTGATCGCCTCCAAACTCACTCGCAAGCCGCTCTGAAAGGATCGTGAACATGGCTGCCCCAAAACAGATGAACATGTTCGTCCGCAGTCCCGCAGCCTTGCGCTTCGATTCACGTTCCAGACCGATCATGCCTCCGAGAAACGCGGCCAGGATAAGTCGCACCAGCGTTTGCGAAACGAAGATCGCAAGCTCCGGATGCATGTGGGGGTCGAAAAATTGAAGAAGTTGTTTCATGTTTCACGCGCCGGGAACATAGGCCCGCAGGCAAAAACAATTTCGCTGGATTCTAACACCTTGCGGAATTCGACTCATGGGTTCGGCCGCACATCGCTTTGGTAGACGATGACTCGCGGCTTGCCGTCAGGCTGGAAGTCAGCTAAAACACGCAAGCCTTGAGGATGGAGCTGTGCTGCGTACCAGACTTCATCTCCCCTGATGGCGACAATATAGTCCGCCCGGCGCGCTGGTTCCTGCAAAGCGACTTCCCAGTCGGGGTGCACGGCTTCCGAAATGACGCGGCGAAGCGGAATCCCGCTGCGCTGCAAAGCGCCGACATACTCACCCGTGAACATCAGAATGGTGGAATTAGCGTCAGTGCTGCGAAGAATCTGCGCAAGCCGCTGTTCCAGCGCAACGCGAGTGCGCGAGTTTACGCGAGCCTCCCGCAAGCTGATAGGCGTAGCGAGCGCGACGGGGATATAAAGAAGGGCCAGAATCCCACAGGCAGCAACCCCCGCAACGATTTTTCCCGTGCGGCGGCGAGCCTCGAACAGGCCGAGCGGAAGCGCTCCGAAGACGGCGAAGGCGGCGAGCAGTTCCAGCCCATACCGCACGTTGTAGTACGAGTGCGGCCACCAGACTGGCATGAAGATCGGCACGCTGCCGTAAGCGACCGAGTAGCTATAAAACGGCAAAGGCAGCCACAGCAGCAGAAGTATCCCGAACCGCCGCCATCGCCGAATAGCAACTGCGGTACCGAACAAAACCATAAGCGTGAGATACAAATGGAAAGGCCGCTCGGCAATATTCAACTTCGCTGACTGCCAGAAATAAATGGCGGCAACCTTCATGTCGTGCGTGCCGGGGTGCAGCGGGTCTCCGGGCTTCGTCGTACGCGCTTCAATGGCCTTCGCCGAGTACGGGCCGTTAAGAAAGTCGAGCGGTCGCGCTGAAATGGCGTAATTGTGCGAGAGCCACAGAGCCGGTACGACAGCGCAGAATACTAAAAACGCAAGGGCGGAACGGCTTGTCTTTCGGCGAGTTTCAGCCCCCATTTCTGGCCACGCGCGCCAAAGCAACACAAGAGCGACGACGCCGCAGGAGGCAGCCAGCACCCATCCGTCATAGCGCGTGAGGATGGCGGCTCCGAGGACCAGTCCGCAGCGCGCCAACGCCTGGTGCGGAGCGAGGCTGGCGACGTGACCTGCCGTGTTGCTCCCGGCGAACAGGCCGCGTGCAAACTCGTCGAGGTAAACGACGGCCCAGATCATCTCGGCCAGCATGATGGGCTCATTCATCGCCGTGGACTGCATGTAGAGCAGGTTTGGATTGAGGCCGTAAAGCGCTGAGGCAAAGATGGCAGGAAATCGACTCGTACGTCCGCGAACCAGCCGGAAGACGCCGACTACGCCAAACACATAGGCGAGCATCGACGGGACGGCCCCACCGACTCCGGTGCGCCACATCCAGTCATTTACGATGAATGGGATCATGGCGACGTGCGGAAATGGCAACCACACGGTGCCTAATTGCAGAGGACCCGGCGACCGAGAATCGAAGACTCGGCGGGCGATGTTGATGTGTGCGACGGCGTCACCGTAGAGAAGGAGTTCGCCCGCGCGAAAGAAATGAACGAGCGCGAGAATCGAAATCACGGAAGCTATGGCGGCGACGATGAGCACGTCTCGTCTGCCGCCACGCTGTTCGGTGTCGCTCACGAATGCTTCCTTAGTCGAGGTGCGTGAGATCGCGGAAGAGCTGGAAGCGTTGGTCAATTTCCTCGCGCGTAAGTATCTGTAAACGCTCTGGGCCGAAACGTTCGACTGCGAAGGAACCCATCACGCTGCCGTAGAACATCGCGCGCTTCAGGACTTCGCGCGTGATCTCGCCTTGCGACGCAATGTAGCCCATGAAGCCTCCGGCGAAGCAGTCGCCTGCGCCCGTTGGGTCATGCACTTCGTCGAGCGGCAAAGCCGGGGCGCGGAAGGGATGATGTCCGCCAACACCGAATACTCCGTCGCGGAAGAAAATAGTCGCGCCATACTCTCCGTGCTTAATGACGAGCGCACGCGGCCCCACATCCAGTATTTTGCGTGCGGCGCGCGGCAGGCTGGCATCAGCAGCGAGCATCTTGGCTTCACCGTCGTTGATGAGCAGAATGTCCACCTTGCGCAGCGTTTCCAGCAGCTGGGTGCGCTTGATGTCGATCCAGAGATTCATGGTGTCGCCGCCAACCATCTTCGCCCCTGGCACCTTGTCGCGAACGTCCGACTGCAACACGGGGTCGATGTTGGCCAGGAAAAGGAACTGCGAGTCAAGATATTCGTCAGGGATCTGCGGCTTGAAATTCTGGAAGACATTTAGGTCCGTGAATTTTG
This sequence comes from Clostridia bacterium, assembly GCA_035561135.1. Taxonomy (NCBI): domain Bacteria; kingdom Bacillati; phylum Bacillota; class Clostridia; species Clostridia bacterium. The sequence goes on along the minus strand of DATMYA010000071.1, from coordinate 119,193 downwards.
TCTTCGCTTCATTAAGATTCTCGCCATACTCGCCGCCCCAATGGAAGGTCTTTCCTTTCGCGTGCTCAATGCCACGGGTGTCGATCCCACGCGACTTCATCACGTTTTCGTGCTCAGGCGTGAAGTCTTCGCCTACGACGCCCACGACACGCACATCGGTGAAGAAACTTGCGGACAGCGAAAAATATGTAGCCGAGCCGCCAATGATCTTTTCCCGAACGCCGAAAGGCGTCTTCAAAGTATCAAATGCAACAGAACCCACAACCAGGATGGACACGCTATGCCCCCACCTTCTTATCCGTAAAGTATTTTCCAATGATCAGGTCCAGCCGTTTGCGGGTCGCCGGAGGAACAGCATCCTTCGACGTGAGAATCGCCGTCGCCAACGCTGAGCCGCACTTACAAGTACGCTCTTTCGGCATGGCCGCAACGGCCTCACGTACGACATCGGCTGCGTTTTCGGCATTCTTGAGCAGAACGGCAACGATCTGGTCAACGGTCACGTCATCGTGATCCGGATGCCAGCAGTCGAAGTCGGTGACCATAGCGATGGTCGCGTAACAGATCTCAGCCTCCCGCGCCAGCTTGGCTTCCTGCAAGTTCGTCATGCCGATCACGTCCATACCCCAGCTTCGATACAGGTTGCTCTCAGCCTTGGTTGAGAACTGCGGGCCTTCCATGCAGACGTAGGTTCCGCCGAGCTTGGAGTTCACTCCGACTTTCTCGCACGCAGAGTGCGCGATGCGGGCCACATCCATGCAAACCGGATCGCCGAACGCAATATGCGCCACGATGCCATCTCCGAAGAACGTAGAGACTCGCTGCTTGGTTCGATCGTAGAACTGGTCGGGCACCACGAAGTCGAGCGGCTTGTGTTTTTCCTTCAGCGAACCCACGGCGGAGACGGACAGGATGCGCTCGACGCCAAGTTCCTTGAATCCATAGATGTTCGCGCGGAAGTTCAGCTCCGTTGGCATGATCTTGTGACCACGCCCGTGTCGAGCGAGAAAGGCGACTCTGCGTCCCGCCAACATGCCAATGACGTAATTGTCAGACGGCTTTCCGAAGGGAGTGTCGAGCGAAACCTCGTGTACGTCAGTCAAACCCTTCATGTGATACAGGCCGCTGCCGCCAAGAATACCGATATCTGCCTTTGCCAAAACGGCTCTCCTATTGCGTAAAAAAGTGTGAATGAAGATTGCAGCAGAACGCGCGATTATACAGGAGCAAACGTCCAATTCGAGTTGTCACCTTGCGCGGGAACGCCGGTGAAGTTCATCCTGCTTCGAGTTGCGTGCGGCCATCAACGAAAACTTAGCGACTGCTTTGTTCAAAGACCACACCGCACACCTTGTCGGCGAACTCGCTTTCGAAGCCTTCACTGGCGACCAGCGTGTCTCCGCGACGCTCCAGCACTACCAAGCCTTCGTCTGTGTCCCACTGACCGCCCTCGGCACCAAGTGCCCTGACCTGTTTGACCGACTTGTAGCGCTTGGGCAGTGATTCAGCGTAGAGCCGCGCGTACTCGCGGGCGGCTGCGGCGTCTGTCCACCGCGAAACATAGACCATCGCTACAGGAGCATCCGGAGCGCTTTTCGCTTTCTTTGCCGCGTAGTAATAGCCTCCGCGCCAGGTGCCGGAGTGTTCGTCGGCGGTTTTCGCGCCAATCCACGTCTTGAGCATCACCCAGACATCGAACTGTCCGATGGAGCCGAAGTCGAAACGCTCGTAGCCGCCAGCTATCAGCTTATCGAAGTCGGGGACAGCGAGCTGCGGGACAGACTCGCGGGCAAGGTATGTATTTGGCTGCATGACCTGCCGTGTGCTATTCGGCGGGTCCTTAAGCACGCCCGTGAAAGCGACGTCGCGCCCGCGCTTGGTCAGCACTTCCCGCACGAAGTCGAGTCCATAGGTGTACGGAAATGTTAGCGCCTCCTTCAGGAACAGCGGAGCCTGGGAATATAGTGGCGTAGCGCCCCCGGCTAACATGCCCGCTTTCATGGCCTCAATAAGTTGCGGAGAGTCAGCAACGCTCTTGCCTACGGGCGCCAACGTGTAGTCGAGCAGCACGACCATCGCCTGCCCCTCGATCACTCCCTGGCGAGCCGATCTTTGCTCGTCACGCTCCGCGCTCTCAGCATCGTTCTTTGCCTTAGACGATCCGCTTGCCCACTTTTCCAGCCCGAAGTTTTGGTCTTGTAACGCATGAGTTAACTCGTGGGCCAGCACCGCTTTCTGCGCTTCCGGTTCCACCCAATCCAGCATGTAGACGGTTTTCGTCTTCGTGTCGTAGAAGCCGGCAACCTGCTCCTTGAGCAGATCGAGCAGAAAAGGACGCAGGTTGAAGTCGCGCGGCAGCAGGCCAAACTTTTTCAGCGTGGTTGCGGAGCGCTCCATCCGCTCGGCATCTTCGTCGTCCTTCAGCCGTTCTTCGAGATACTTGACAACCTCTTCGCGTGTCGCGAGTTGGCGCTTAACCTTGTGCTTGATTGGCAACCCGGAATCTTTGCTTGCGAAGGCCAGAATCTCGTCGACGGAATCTAGCAGTTCCTTGGTCTCCGCAGGCGATATCGTGCGTTCGACTGGAGCCGTCGCAGGATCAGGCAGTGGCGTCGGCGAACCGGTCTGTGGCGATACCGATGGCTGCTGCTGGACTGCCGGAGCTGGTTGCTGCGCCGGCTGACGAGGCGCCTGCGCAACCGGGCAGATGAAGGCTCCGATGGTCAGGACTGCGGCAAGACAGACTCGCTGGATATTTTGGAAACCGGTCAAATCAGTGCGCCCTGTCCGGAGGTTCCGGCTGTCACTTGGATGCGGGAAGCAATGTAGTCCGTGCACTCGCGACTACCGAGCGCTCCGCCCACGTCTGAGGTCATCTTCTTCTCACGCACAGCGGCCGCCACGGCGCTTTCGATTCGGGCGGCCTCGGTCTTCATTCCCAGATAGTCGAGCATCATGGCGGATGTGAGGATAGAACCTATGGGATTTGCGAGGTTCTTGCCGGCAAGCGGCGGAGCCGAACCGTGTACGGGCTCAAACATCGAAGTCCGGCCCGGATGGATGTTACCGCTGGCTGCCATTCCCAAACCGCCTTGCAGTGCCGCGGCAAGGTCCGTGATGATGTCGCCGAACATGTTGTTGGTGACGATGACATCGAGAGATTGCGGCTCGCGCACCATCTGAAGACAAAGCGCGTCCACGAGCATATGCTGCGGCTCGATGTCGCCGTACTCGGCAGCAACGTCCTTGAACACTCGCTGCCACAAACCACCCGCGTATGTCATGACGTTCGACTTGTCGGACATCATGACCTTCTTGCGTCCGTTCGCGCGCGCATACTCGAAAGCAAAACGGATGACGCGCTCAACGCCTTTTCGCGTGTTGACGTCTTCTTGCGTGGCGATCTCGTCCGGAGTGTCCTTCTTGAAGAAGCCGCCCATGCCGGCATAGACGCCTTCGGTGTTCTCGCGAATCACGGTGAAATTGACATCTTCCACGCGCGCATTCTTCAGCGGACACAGCGCGGCATCCAGCAGTTTCACGGGACGCACATTAGCGTAGAGGTCGAGCTTGAAGCGCAGGCCCAGCAGGATTTCCTTGCCATGCTGGTTGGATGGAACTCGGGGATCGCCTACGGCACCCAGCAGGATTGCGTCGAAATCGCGGCTCAGCATCTGGAAGCCATCCGGCGGGACCGTGGTACCGTCCTTGAGATACCGCTCAGCGCCCCAGTCGAACTTGGTGAACTCCACCGGCGCGCCAGTCGCGCGCACTACCTTGAGAGCGGCAGGAATCACTTCCCTGCCAATGCCGTCACCCGGAATGACCGCAACGCGCTTGTTCGCCATATGGTCGTCAACATACCAGAAAACGAGTTGAATCCGCATTTTGCGCGAGTGCCACGCCGGGGCGCGAGCCGACAATGTAGCTTCGCAGGCAAGTGGGTGCTATCTTTCTCGCATGAGCCGTTCTCCAAGTATTTTGGGCGTCATCCTTGCGGCCGGTGAATCGTCGCGCATGGGACGCGACAAGGCATTACTGCCCTGGCCGCCGATTGCGGACGGCACAGGCGGCGCTGTAAGGAGCTTTCTGAGTTGCACGATCGAACTCCTGAAGCAGCATACCGAGATGGTGCTGGTGGTGACCGGAAGCAATTCCGACCTGCTTGCTCCCACTATTTATTCGCAAGGCGCGTTCCTGGTTGAGAACACCGCCCCCGAGTTGGGTCAGTTCAGTTCGCTGAAGGCGGGACTGCAATCCGTGTTGCAGTACGGGCGCGACGCCGCAATGGTTGCACTTGTTGACCGTCCTCCCGTGCTGGAATCCACCGTCATGCGACTGCACGCTGCTTTTCTGGAGGGCCTTGAACATGGCATGTGGGCGACGGTACCCGAGTTTGGCGGACAGCATGGTCATCCTATTGTGCTTGCTCGCGAGATGATGGAGTTGCTGCTGAGGGCTCCGTTGACAACCACGGCGCGCGATGTGATGCATGCCAATGCCGACCACATCGTGTATGTTCCAGTCGAGGACCCGCTGGTGGCCGCAAACATCAATACGCCGGACGATTACGCACGGCTCGGCGCCAGTTTCAGATGATGTCAGGAGACAGTACAGCAGTGACTCAGTCCGCCCCCGCCCCTGCCCCCCAGGATTTCGTTGAATCCATCCTGCAACTTCGTCCTCGCGTCGCTGTCTTCGATTGCGACGGAACGCTTTGGTCCGGCGACGCCGGTGCCGAGTTCTTCTATTGGGAGATCGAGCACGGCCTGATCTCGCCAGAAGTCGCAGCATGGGCACTTCCTCGATATAGGGATTACAAGGCCGGTAAAGTCGATGAAGAGACGATGTGTGGCGAAATGGTCACGATCCATCGCGGCATCAACGTGGAGAACATCCGGCACGCCGCCGCCGAGTTCTTTCACGAGCATGTAGCCAAGCGCATCTTTCCTGAGCTTCAGGAGCTAACGCGCAGACTCGCCGAAAAGGGATGTCATCTGTGGGCGGTTTCTTCCACCAACGAATGGGTCATTACCGAAGGTGTGCGCCGCTTCGGAATTCCCGCGGAACACGTTATTGCCGCTTGCGTCCAAATGGACGGCGACCGCGCGAGCGCTCGCCTGCTACGAGTACCAACCGGTCAGGGCAAGGCCAAAGCCATCCGCGAGGTCATTGGGCGTCCTATCAGCGTAGCCTTCGGAAACTCCGTTCATGACGCAGCCATGCTCGAGGTGGCGAGACATGCGTTCGCAATCAACCCCAATCCCGATTTAGAAATCATGGCCGCCGAGCGCGACTGGACTATTTACAAGCCAATTGCCTGACACGCTGCTGGAGACAGCGAAGTCGCTGCTGGAGGAGACAGCGAAGCAATGCGGGGTATCCTGAGCGCAGCGAAGGATCCGCTGTTAGCGCACCGCTGCGGATTCAGTTAGTTGGACAATGCCGCGCCAATCGCGTCCAACGCTAATTGGATCGCGTGCGTCGAAGCCTCCGGCACTCCGCCGACGGCTTGAAGCAGTTGCTCCTTCCCGAGCCTTCGCGCTTCCATGACCGGCATTCCCGAGAGCAACTCCGTTAGTGCCGAAGCGCAAGCCATCGCCGAGACGCAACCTCTCGCGCGGAATGAGGCGGCGGCGATAAATCCTTCATCAACCCTCAACCAGAGCTGTAGGACATCGCCGCATGCGGGATTCTGAACCTCGGCCATAGAGGTTGCATGTGCGAGTTCGCCCGCGTTTCGTGGGTTCTGAAAATGATCCAAAAGCTGGGCCGAGTACATGCACACCAGTTTGCTAAATTGTCGCCAAGGTTTCAAGTAGACTGGGGCGACGGACCGCACAATTCCCATGTCAGCTATCACATATCCATATCGCGTGGCCTCGCTGCAACCAAGCGCGACGGTCACGCTCGATCGGCTCGGCCTGCTGGATCGTGTCGTCGCCTGCACGCGCTATTGCCAGGACGTATGTCCCCACGCTGGTGACGGCACTCGGCTCATCATTTCAGATTCCTGGACCGCTCAAGCCAGCCAGATCATAGGCGCGAATCCGGACCTCGTCATCGCATCCGTGCCTTACCAGTTGGAAGCCGTGGCAGAGATACTCAAAGCCGGAATACGTTTCCTCGGACTCGCCCCGCGAACTCTCGCAGATGTTTACTCGGACATGCTGGCGATTGCGGGCATCATGGGCGCAGGCGCCTCAGGCGAAAGGCTTGTCAGCGATATGCAGATGGAGATCGAGCTTGTGCGGCGGGCCAGCACCAGATGCAATTCCCGACCGCGCGTCTTCTGCGAGGAGTGGGGCAAGCCCATCATCCACTCGCAACCGTGGGTGAAGGAGCTCGTGGAGGCCGCTGGCGGTGAGTTCATCGGCGAACCGGGACAAAAGACCGACGCTGATGCAGTACGCACGGATAATCCTGACGTGATCGTTGCCGCCTGGTGCGGCGCAGGAAACCGCGTGCCACTGGAGAAAGTCATTAGCGAGCGCGACTGGATCGAGACGAAGGCAGCTCGCACGCGCCAGGTATTCTGCGTAAGCGACGAGCTGCTCAATACCCCCGCGCCCACGCTGCTCGATGGCTTGCGCGCGCTGGCGTGGGCGATGGAGCCCAACCGAACGAATCAGCCCCCGGGCATACGCCAGATCGCCGATTCCTCCGCGACGCCCACAGCGCAAGCGACTGGGCCGCGCTCCTGCTGACGCGTTCCAGTTTTCTCTGCTTTAATATCCATCATGCGCAACACACAGGAAATTGCCCGCGAACTCGACCAGGCGCTTGAGGGCGCCCCTACCGTTCAAGATCTCATGTCGTTGATCGTGGGACGCCTGCAACAATATCTTCCCAACTACCACTGGGTCGGCTTCTACATGATCGAGAAGAGCAGTCTTCCCGGCGTGGATCCCGTGCTTGTGCTTGGGCCGTATGTTGGCGCGGAAACTCCTCATAAACGCATTCCGCTGAACCAGGGCATCTGCGGTGCCGCCGCTTCGTCCGGCGAAACGGTTGTGGTGGACGACGTCCATTCCGATCCGCGATATCTGTCCTGCTCGATCGAGACGAAATCGGAAATCGTTGTGCCAATTTACGTTCGCGGCGAAGTGGTAGGAGAACTCGACATCGACAGTCACGTCCCTGCGGCATTTGGCGACGACGATCGCCAGCTCTGTGAACACGCGGCCCGCCTGGTCGGAAGCTATCTCGAACGCATTTCGTGATTGCGCATGATATTGGATGTCGCCAAACGGATCTCGCTCGTCCTAAGATGGTAGCTCTGGAGTATCCGTTCAAGAAAGATCAGGAAGATGAAACAGGTGGTGGCGGCGTTGATCGTTCGAGAGGATGAGATTCTGATCTGCCAGCGCACGAAGTATCAGCCCATGGCGCTGCAATGGGAGTTCCCCGGCGGCAAGATCGAACAGGGTGAAGAATCAGTCGCGGCCCTGGTACGCGAACTGGAAGAGGAGCTCGGAATCACGCCCACGGTCGGCACAGAGGTCGCGCGCATTCAGCACAATTACAAGAACGGCGCAGCTATCGATCTGCGTTTCTACCTTGTCGAGACTTTCGAAGGCGAACTCGACAACCGCATCTTCCGCGACATCCGATGGGTGAAGCGCGAAGCTTTGCCGCACTACGACTTCCTCGAAGCAGACAAAGGCTTAGTTGCAGACATCGCTTCCGGCAAGCTGCTCTAACAGCATGGCGCTTCTCTGTAGGCAATGAAAAGCTGGAAGCTGCCCAAGCGCAGCGAAGGATATGCTATTCGACGCAAAGCAAATCCTTCGGTCATGCGGAAGCGGCGCGACTCAGGATGAAACAATTTGAGTACTCCAATAGCCTGCTAGAACCCTCTGAGCATAATCACGGTAAGCACGATCATGGCTCCGGCCGTGAACCAGGCGATAACGTTGTAAAGCCGCGAGTTCACGTGTCGTCCCATCAGTTCTGCCTTGTTAACCAGGAGAAGCATATACACAAGCACAAACGGCAGCAGGATGCCGTTGAGCACCTGCGAAAGGATCGTGATCTTCAACAGCGGGAACCCGGGTATCAGGATGACGCCCGCCCCGGCGACTATCAGCAGGGTATAGAGCCAGTAGAATACCGGTGCTTCGCCGAACTTCTTGTCCAGCCCCGACTCAAAGCCAAGACCTTCACATACCGTATACGACGTCGAAAGCGGCAGAATGGACGCCGCAAAGAGCGACGCATTGAATAACCCAGCAGCGAATAAGATCGAAGCGTACTGACCGGCAAGGGGACCGAGCGCCTGCGCGGCATCGGCGGCGTCTCGAATGTTGTAGTGACCGTGGCTATGCAGCGTCGCGGAACAGGCGATGATGATGAAGCCCGCCACGATAGGTGCGAAAATCGCGCCGACGATCACGTCAATACGCGACGCTCCGTACTGCTTTGCCGTCACTCCCTTCTCCACGACCGAGGCCTGAAGATAGAACTGCATCCAGGGCGCAATCGTCGCTCCAATGATACCGACCACGAGGTACATGTAGTCGTTGTTCTTCATCATGGCTATCGTCGGCGGCTTGACGAAGCCCATCAGGGCATCCGGCCAATAGGGTTTCGCTAGGAAGCCGGCAACGATGTAGGCAACGTAGAAGAGAGACGCGCCAAGGAATATCTTTTCGACGAACTTGTAGTCGCCCTTGACGATCATCACCCACACAACCGCCGCCGCAATGGGTACGCTGACGTATTTGCTTATATTGAATAGTTCGAGACTTGTGGCGACTCCGGCGAATTCGGCGATGACATTGAAGAAGTTCGTCACCACCAGCGCGGCCATCATCAGGAACGTGATGCGGATGCCGTATTCCTCGCGAATCAGATCGCTGAGGCCCTTGCCGGTGACGGCGCCCATCCTGGCGGCGATCTCCTGAATGACGATCAGCGAAATCGTCATCGGAATCACGGTCCACAAGAGGGTGTATCCGAATCGCGCTCCGGCGAACGAATAGGTGTAGATCCCGCCAGCGTCATTGTCGACATTCGCGGTAATGAAGCCTGGCCCCACCACAGCGAGGAACATCACAAGCCTGATCTTCCACAGCGCCAGTTTCTTCATTGTTGCCAATCAACTTTTCAGAAGGATTCGTATCGCAGAAATTACAGAATAAATGCCGATGGGAATCTCGCCAACCCCCGACAGGGAGATATGACGCGAGATTCCGCTAAAAAAGAGGAACTATAGCTTCGAACGCAATATGCTGATGACGTCATCCGCAGTGATCACGCCAGTGAGCGCACCGGTCTCGTCCACAACAGGCAGAGTGAGGAGGTTGTATTTGTCGAAAATTTCGGCGACTTCCTTTTCATCCGCTTCCGGCGAGCAGGAAATCAGTGGCTCGGCCGCGAGCTCGGCCAGTCGCGTGTCCGGCGCAGCGAGCACCAGTTTGGCGAGCGGGACCGCGCCCACAAGCTTTTCGGCATCGCCGACCAGGAAAACCGTGCTCATGCTTTCCAGTCCGCCCTCGAAATTGCGCATCATCTCGACGGCATCGCTGACGCGAGCATGAGGACTCAGCGCCATGTAGTCGGTCGTCATGCGACCCGCGGCGGTGTCTTCCTCGAACTCGAGCAGCTCTTCGACTTCCTCGCGCTCCTCGGGTTGCATCTCTTCCAGTATCTGTTCTGATTGCTCGCGCGGCAGATCGCCAAGGAGGTCAGCGGCGGCATCGGGGTCCATCTCCTCGACAATATCCGCCGCACGGTCGTTGTCGAGCGAACTGACGAGGGAGATCTGCAGCTTCGGATCGATTTCTTCCAAAGCGTGTGCAGCCGTCTCTTCATCAAGCCCCTGGAAAACGGCATCGCGCTCGGCTGGCGCCAGTTCCTCGATGATGTCGGCAATGTCGGCTGGATGCAGCTTCGAGATACGGTCGGACGAAATCTTCAGACGCACGCGGCGTGCGGGGTCCGTCTCGATCAGGTTGACAAACTCCCACGGAATCATCTTCGGCGGGATTTTTGCCAGGAGCGGCCGCAGTGCCGCATTAGGAACCACGTTCTTGAGCAGTCGACGAACGGCGCCACGCGCGCCAACGTCAACGGCGCCAATTCTCAGCAGTATGCTGCCGTAAGCGCCGGTGTCTGCCAGAAGATCTACGTCGTTGACACGAACCACCTTGCGTCCGTGCACATCGATAATCTGCTGATCGAGCAGGTCGCGCTCCAGCAGCAACATGCCTTCAGAACTACCGTAGGGAGCCCAATTCTCTGGCGAGTTCGTGCTGCGGATTCCTCCGTTTAAGCTCTTAACGGTGCTGGTCGAGAGCAGGCGATCGCCATCCAACGTCCTCACGACAAAGGCGGAGACATGATTTTGATCCTCCTGCGGCACGAGGGCGACTTCGCGCACACGTCCGGCCTTGCCGCCGGCGGAATCGTAAACCGGCAACCCAAGCAGATCGGACAGTGCAAGCGTAGGCATCACATTGAGAATACAGCTTCTTGGATGAACAGCCCCGAGAATAATGCTACGGCCCGCCAGAATCCAGACCAGAACCGCCCAAAATCAAAGATTGCGAAGTGTTTGCCTTCCTGGGGCTCACAGTTGCTGGACTTAGTATCGTGCAAATGGTTCTGCAGGACGGGATGAGGCAACTTAGGCTAAGCTGATTGAAGTCGGCAATTCGAGATTGTGGGAACTGTAGCGCCTCCCGCGTTGTCTAAGAGTGCAGCGAGGAGATCACATTGACATCTGCACACTCGTAAGGGCAAACTACCGGATTCCCGGAAGGACACGGTGTCGCGTGCGCTATAACGGTCATAAGTGCAGGCGACCCAACCAAACGATGAATGCAACCAGGGTCTCATACACGCTCGACTCCACCTTGGAAAGCGTGAACAAGGCGGAGGAGATGGCACAGAACTTCGGAGTCAAAGCGGGATTCGACGAAGAAGAAGTACAGCGAATCGCGATGGCAGTGCGGGAAGCGGCAGTCAATGCTGTCCTGCACGGCAATGCCTATGATCCGAAAAAGCGTGTCACTGTGGTCTTTGAAACCAGTGCGCAGGCGCTGACCATCTCTGTCCGCGACGAGGGCCAGGGGCTCGATGCTTTGGACATCCCCGATCCGCTCGCGCCGGAGAACCTGCTCAAGCAGTCAGGACGCGGTATCTTTCTCATTCGGGCATTCATGGACGAGGTGCGCTTCCGGAACATGGAGCCCGGAACGGAAGTAACACTTATTAAGCACGTCCGCGGAGCGGACAGCGATGGCAAGGAGGCTTCTCAGTGACAATGAAAGCAAGCACACGGCAGATTGACGGTGTCACAATCGTGGACCTGAGCGGGCGCATTACCCTCGGCGAGGGTAGCGTGGTCCTACGCGACACCATCCGTGACGTGGTTGGCCATGGTACGAAGAAGATTCTTCTGAACCTTGGCGACGTCACCTATATCGACAGCTCCGGCATTGGCGAACTGGTCAGCGCTTTTACCAGCGTGCGTAACCAGGGCGGCGAACTCAAGTTGCTCAACCTCACGAAGAAGGTTCACGATCTCCTGCAGATCACGAAGCTCTATACCGTCTTCGATATCAAGGACGACGAAGCGGTTGCGATCAACTCGTTCGCTAAATAGATTCTGGCCAGACGGCTCGCCACGCGCGAGCCTCTGGTTGCAATTCCCATCCAGCGCAGTTCCCCGATCCCGAGCGACATTCTCATGGCTCTGTTTCCTCATCCACTTCGCACTCGACAGCAATCGTTTGCAAGGGCAGAATCAGCAGTAGTTTCAAAGCGGAGTTCTTATGCGAATCAAACGCCTCGAGCCCACAGACGTGGGTGGCGAGACCAAGCATATCTATGACCAGTACTTAAAGGAACGCGGCAACGTACCCAATATGTTCCGTACGATGGCGCACCGCCCGGAATACCTACGCACCATGATTGCGCATTTCCGCACCGTGATGAATACGGGCACGGTAGCCACCAAGCTCAAGGAACTGGTCACGGTACGCGTCAGCCAAATCAACGGGTGCGAGTATTGACTGGCGTCTCATAGCGCTCTGGCAGAGCGCCACGGTTATACCCACGACCAGGTGGAGAATCTGGCAGACTTTGAGACTCGATCGGACTTCCTGCCCGAAGAGAAGATTGCGCTGCGCTTCGCCGAACGCATGACGCTCGATTCCAACAACGTGGACGAACGCCTCTGGGCAGAGCTTTGCGCGCATTACGACGAAGGGCAGGTCGTTGAACTCGCCGCCGTCATAGGCCTTTTCAACTACTTCAACCGGTTCAACAACGCGCTTCAAATGGAACCGACGAAATGACACGAACATTTCGGCTCTCTCTTGCTGCGATGGCAGTCGCGCTTACCCTTGGCGCGAGTGCCGCCGCCGAGTGCTTCCCTTTCGAACACGCCGGAGCGCACCTCGGCGAGTCCGTCTGCATTCGCGGAAAGGTACTGAAGGTTAGCCGCGTTGAGAGCGGTGTTACCTTCCTCAATTTCTGCGAAGACTATCGCGGGTGCCCGTTCACCGTCGTGGTGTTTCCCAGCGACATGCGAGACGTTGGCGACGTGCGCTACCTGGAAGGTAAGGAGATCAAAATTCAGGGGACCGTGAAAGCCTACAAGAGTCAGATCGAGATCGTGCTAAAGGACCGTACGCAGTTGCAGGGCGAGTTTGCGAAATTACCGAAGCCTCCAAAGGATTTCGACGCCAATCGCAGGGGCGGTTTCAGTGCCGGAGCACCCAAGGCCGCGAAGCGCAGTACGGGACAGGACGCAAAGCGAAAGACTCCCCAAGACCGTCGCAATCCCGACATCGATGTGGAGTAGCGAAGGCGCAGGAAAATTCCTTGTACTCGCCAGGCCGCTTCTTGTCTCTGGATCACACGTCTCTCTCCTCGACAGCACAAAAGGGGCGGATGATTCCCTAATGTGCCTCCTCGGACGATAACGAAACTTTTTCCATGCCAACGACATCCGAAATTTCTGCGTGAGATTTAGCTCCTCACGCGGAGAAGAGGAAATGTTGCATGAAAAGTCTATTGACCGGTTTGAAGACCTCACTGAATCGGCGCACCTTTGTGAAGAATGGACTGGCCGCCGCTGGCGCGGTCGCGGCGGGCGCAGGACTTCTGGCCAATAGCTCATCTGTCTTGGCTCAAGAAGGTGCAGAAGAAAAGAGCGGTCGGCTCGTTCGGGGGGATGCGGCAATTCTAAGATTCCTGGCGGCAGCCGAAATCCTCGAAACCGATCTCTGGCAGCAGTACAACGAACTCGGGGGGATTCAAGACAGTGAGGTTCCCGGCGGAAGCGGGAACCCGGTATATACAGAGGCTCTCGCCGTTCTGGATGAAGACATGGCACAGTACATCCACGACAATACCGAGGATGAACTCACCCATGAAGTCTTTATCAATGCGTATTTGGCTTCGAAGGGCGCGGACACTGTTAACCTTGACGCGTTTCGTACATTGCCGAGCAGCAAAGCGACTGGTGCTCAGACAATTGGGCGGCTCACGAACCTCATGCAGCTCAGCGTGGACACAAGCTGGTGGACACGATACCGTAGCGGAAACAAGAACCCTGATTTCGGAGACGCTTTCGAACAAGCTGTCCCAAGCCTAAAAGAGGGGCAACACCCGGCGATTCCTCGAACCGATGACGACCTAACTCCGAAGGATCACATCCAAGCGATCGCTAACACTGCGGGTTTTCACTTTGGAACAATTGAGCAGGGCGGGACCAGTCTGTACCCTCAGCTCGCTCAACGAGTGACCCACCCGGAGGCTTTGCGAATTGTCCTAAGTATTGGTCCGACCGAGGCTATGCATTTTCAGACTTGGAGCGATAAAGCAGGCAACGCACCTGCGTTGACCGATCCGAAGGATCCTTCGCTTGTATTCCCTGATCTCAATGCGCCCCCGTTTGGAGGAGAGGAATTCCAGACGAACTTGATCATGCCTGAGCCGACCATTTTCCTGAGCCGAAAACTTCCGGCATGCTCGATAGTGCGGCCGACGGCAACCAAGGGGGCTGCGATGGGCGTTGTGACGTTCCTGACCGAGATGGGACTCTTCATCGGGCAGTCGCCGACGTTCTTCGCACTCATGCGCGACCTCGCCGAGGATGCAGATAAAGCAAGGCGCGGACGTTCTCAGAAGACTTAACTCTTTAGCCGACCGCTGGCTCACATTTCACTCGCGTTAAAACTCATCGCCTTCTTTTCGGCGAAGTGAACGGGTAAAGCGCTGTGTCTCGTGCTAGTTGAAGAACAGTAGCGAAGTCATGTTCCCGGAAGGATAACTGCCGGGACCGCCGTTATCGCTGGAAACTGCATTGCCGATTTCGCGACACGGCCTGCCAATGGTAATCTGTTCTCATCGGGGCCGTAGCTCAGCTGGATAGAGCAAGAGTTTCCTAAACTCTAGGTCGGCGGTTCGAATCCGCCCGGCCCCTCCAGCAACTTTCATTCGTGGTTCAGCAACGTGCCATGCTCAAGTGCGAGTCCTTGAATTCTGGGCCACTCGACCGCAACCCGCTGAAAGCCGTATCCATCCAATCTAGAACTCAAAACTAGGGGGTTGCATTTATGGCTGACATCAAACGCGAGCACATTGACAACGAAAAAGTTATCGGCACGCTGGAGAAGCTGATTGAAACCTGTCGCGATGGACAGAACGGCTTCCGCGACGCTGCCGAACACATCGAAGACCCGGACATTCGTGCGTTCTTCAACGAGCAGAGCCTGGAGCGCGCGCAGTTCGCGGGCGAACTCGAGAATGAAGCCATTCGACTCGGCAAGAGGGATGTAGATCGTAAAGGCACCGCTACCGCCGCAGTACACCGCCGTTGGATCGACCTGAAAGCTGCGCTCGGAGGTGGCGAAGCCTCCATCCTGGCGGCAGTTGAAAGCGGCGAGGACACCGCTAAGAAAGATTATGAAGAAGCCCTCAACGAACTGCTGCCGGAAGACATTCGCGTGATTATCGCTCGCCAGGCCGAAGGCATCCGCACCTCTCATGATCACGCCAAGCTCTTACGAGATCGTCGCAAGGCTGCCTGACGGCTTTCAGCCGTGCAGAGAAAGAGCCTTCCCAGGAATGGGAGGGCTCTTTCTAACTAGCGATTCATTACTTTGCGCTCTTGCCTGGCGTGGAAGCCGGCTCCGCTTCCTGCCGATTGGCAGCGACCCGAGCGACCGCGATCATAGCGATGGCTTGAGCCGTTTGGTCCTGGAGATTCTGGGCGCGTTTCAGGGCATCGACGGCATCCACTTGTGCCGCCGCCTCGCTTACCTCCTGCACGATGTCAGGTGCGTCCTTGGTCGCCGAACGGTCCTGCCAAACATCATTCAGCGCCGAGAAAGCCAGGTCAAAGTAGCGGTCCGCCAACTTCGAATTACCGTCAGTTCCAGTTGCAAAGCCGCTGGCTGCCGCCTCGCGAGCTCTCAACGAGGCAGGAAGCTTTTCGAGATCGGCGGTGCGATCCTCGCTCTTACTGTCCATCGCCTGCAGCACGGAAACGTTCTCCTCCTCTGGATGCTCTACCTCTCCCGCCTGACCAGCGCCCTGTGCGACTTGCCGGGCCATCACGTCGGATGCCAGCGCAGCTTCGTACTCTTTCTCGCCCAGGGCTTCTTGCATTGAACCAGCAGCAATGTTCACTGCGAGGCTGCGTTCGCCGCTATCGTCAAGTTTGCCGAGCCAGAGCAGGAACTTAATGCCGGCAGAACGCGCAACTGGTTTGTCAACGACGGGAGCCATCCGTGAATACATCGCGGCAAAGTTTGGGGCCTCTGCACGGGCGGCATTCGCGTCTCCGGGAAGCGATGAGAAAAGGCGCGCGAACTGCTCCTGCGACCATGGAGTCTTTGCGCCAACCCGCTCGATCATAGCCAGCAAGGCTCGCGGGGCAACGTGGCCTTCATCCATTGCGGCCTGCAACTTGCGACGCGCTGGCTCGGTCGCCTGTTTCGGGCAGAAGGAAATTGCGCCAACGAGCGACTGCTCGGCCGCCGGCACTCTTGTTGTCGGGATATTGTCGATGAAATCCGCCACCGTGCCACAGTCCACATGTCCGTGCTCAAGCAGCGACGCCGAGGGTGAGGCACCCTGCTGGATCAGTTCCTGCTCGATGCGCAAGCCTTCGCGTGCATAGTGCTTAGCCAACGCCGGCCGGAAAGTGCCGACGACGTTTGCCGCCGCCTGAAGCACTCGCAAACGATCCTGTGGATCGGGCTGCGGAAGTGCAACGGCAGAACGCACCACGTCCAGAACGAACTGCTGCTTCGGGTCAAGTTTGACGGCCCGGTTTTTCGCGGGCGATTTCGCCGGGCGGCGCGCCTGCGTGGAAGCAGGCTTCTTTACGGGGACCGCAGGACTAGCCTGCCATGCGGCAGCCGATCCAGAGAAGACGGCGGAGACGAGGAATGCTAGAGCAATGCAAATCAGCTTAATATTCGAAATCACCTTATGATTTTACTAGTTAGTTAATGACGCATGTTCAAATAAATGCAATCCGGAAGACGGCTTGCGCCGCTACCGTTCGCAGTGCTAATGAACCCTCTACCAGTACGTAAGCGTTACCTTGTCGAGCCATACGGAGTAGTCGGTCTGGTACTTGTCGCCGTCCATCTGGAAGGCGACATTGACTTCGTTGGCACCGCTCGACTTCGGTGCGTAAACACGATTCACGTAGCTCTTCTTGCCATTCAGGGTCACCGATATGAATTTAACCTTGTTGTCAGAGGTGCGCTGGAATTCCCAGACCAAGTGGTGCCATTTGTAAGCCGCTGGTTTTGCGCAGGGAATGCCGGTACTTCTCCACCTTGTAGCAGCCGAGTATATGCGCCACGTGTGCGTATTCTTGATGTCGCACTCGGTGCCGAAAATGTACTTCTTGCCGCCAGTGGCATAGTTCACGTCGAACTCAACAGCCTGTGCTGCCGAGGGATTCTTCATATAGAAGTACAGGTCGTAAACGAAGCGGTGAAGCCTGCTGTTTGCTCCAAGCTGCTTCCACCACAGCGCAGAGCTGTAGGGCGTGCTGCCGCCGAGATTGAATCTTGCCGAGTGGCCGTCCATGGAGGGAGAGGAGACTCCAAGTTGCATCGAGTACCTGGCGGCGGCCCCGCTACCGCCTGCGCCGGCACACACGGTACACGACGCCCACCCCGTTTTCTGGTCGATATTCGAAAAGGTGGTGCCGCCACTTGTTGACGTCGAGCCCGTGGAGGTCGAACTGGTGGACCCAACATTGGGATAGGTAGTGCTCTGGAAATAGGATCCTGCGCTATCGTGCGCCTGAATTGTGAGGCGATGCTTGCCCGTGCTTGCAGAGATGTAGGTGTCGAGCTTCGTCGCCGCGACCGACTTGACCCTGCTGCCATCTACGTAAATGCTGTAGCCCTTGATCGAATGCGATGAACTCGCCGAAGCGACAACATGGAAAGGTGAACCAACATTCTGTCCAGTCGTTGGTGTTGAGATGGTAACGGTACCTGCGATTGCGATACTGGCTGTCGCAACGAATGTCATCGCAATGAATGCCACGCGTTGCGCTACTCTCTTGAAAACGATCATTTAAGAGACTCCAGTGGAATTGGTATAGCTGCCTTGTGCGCAAGGCGACACTTCTGGATTGGAGTCACACACCCTATCTGCGCATCTACTCTCCCTCAAGCGCAAACGATTGTTCTTAAATAGTTTCCAAGGCTAAGTACTACGAGCGTATTAGAGCGGACCTTAATACCGGACTTCTAAGTAGAGCCTGTCATTGCCATGTGTCCCTTTAAGTACGGGCCGCGAGGCAGTGGCATGTTGCCCAGAGTTTCTCCTTCGCGCACGGCAGACCCTCGTCCAAAAGAGTCGTCTTAGTACCATTGAACCATCCCGTTTACGCGACAATCCCCGAATCGCGTTCTGTTCGCAGAACAGAAAAAGGCGCGGAGAATGTCCGCGCCTTAGCGTTGTTCAGCCGCAGATCATGCGGCGTACTTATCAATTGTTTGTTCTTACGTAAGAACGCAATTCCTCTACGATTTCCTTTGCCGCCGCTCGAGCGAGATCTGCCTGGTCCGGTTCGAATGAGATGGCTCCCACTCTCGCGTGTCCGCCGCCTCCGTATCGTTCACAGATCTTCGCAAGGTTTGTCATTTTGTCCACAGTCGTCCACGGGTTCGAGCCTACAGAAACTTTTGTACGGAAGCTGCTCTTGCTCAGCCCAACGCTGTAGATACAGTCAGGGTGGAGGTAATACGGAATGAACTTGTTGTAGCCCTCAAGGTCATAACCCATTACGTCAAAAAACAGCGTGCGATCTTTGCACTCCGTGTGTTTCTTAATGATGTCAATTGATCTCCCGTGGCGCTCCATTAAAGGCGGGATCAGGTCGGCCACCAGGGGCTCACGGATGATGTCACCCAGAGGCCGGGTCGCCAGCATGGGAATCAGCCGCGGCGTAAACGCCGGGTCCTGTGTCGCCTCGATGACCATGGTGAGCTTCATCGCGGGTTCCTTCATTTCCACTGCAACCTGGGCGCTGGGATAGGAGGCTCCGTCAATCGTGTCCGCCCAGTGGACGAGTTCCCCTACGGGCTCTGTCTTGAACCCGAACCGTGTCTCCGCCACGGTTGCGATGAGCTTGGT
Source organism: Clostridia bacterium (assembly GCA_035561135.1). Lineage (NCBI taxonomy): Bacteria > Bacillati > Bacillota > Clostridia > Clostridia bacterium. The sequence goes on along the minus strand of DATMYA010000071.1, from coordinate 100,563 downwards.
GCAGGACTTGAAATCCGGGTCGTAAAACATGGTGTTGCTGGGCTGTTGCTCGAAGTGCGCCGCATCGCCCGGAGTAAGGAACGCGCTCTGGTGATGGTCAAACCACCAGGTAATCTTGGGCGAAGCAGAGTACTTGAAATCGACAATCGCATTCTCGTCGCCCGTGAAATCTTCCTCGCGGAAGAGGGCCCCGGCCCGGTGCAGCAGGCCCATGTACTGGAACTCGACGTTGGATCGGATACGTTCGCGGTAAAACCGCGCGAAGAGCGATGCCGAACACGCCCCGTCAAAACACCTGTCGTGATAAAAGACCCGAACGATCACTGTTTACCCTCTTACTCTGCCCTTCTACTGAAGCTGTGCCACCTGAAACGGCCACGAAAGAAAAGCTAATAGGAATGACATCCCGCAGGACGATTGTCAAGCAGCGTTGCACAGGAGAATCTCACTGCGCGGTTGAAGAGACCGCTCGTCCCTTTGTCGCTGCTACCTACAACTGTGGCTGTATAAAAGAAAAGCGGGGCGGTGAAGCCCCGCTGTCGCCCAAGCTAGGCAACGCCCTCTAGCGGTTCGCCTGTTTTTCAGCGAAATCGCCAATCACGGGCATCTTGAACATAGCGCCCTGAAACGCTTTAATCCCGAGCACAACCCATCCGATGAAGAACGCGAGTCCGACAAGCGGCATCACCAACATGCCGAGAAGCGGGATCGCGCCTAACACGACCGACGCCACGACCCACACAACCCAGTAGGCCAGCGCCTGAAACGAATGGAAACGGATAAACCGATCCTTGTTGTAAGGCTCAATGACCAAGAAGATCACCGCCGGAACGAACAGGTACGCCAGCGCGCCTGCGACGTTGTCAGCCAGCCCGGCTCTCGGCGCGGCCGATGCGCGCTCACCACCCTGAGGAGAAGGCGGTACTGCACTTGCGCCCGCTGGCACAGGGTTCACGGTTCTCCCACAAGCCTGGCAGAACACGGCCTCATCTGGCACCTGCGCGCCGCATGAAGAACAGAAAACAGGCATCGCTATCCTCCAGCTTGGATTCAATCACCCTGACGAATGTACGAGAAACGGGGCTCTAGACAACGCGGCGAGCGGATTTCTTGCGGCACTCCTCGCACACTCCGTAAACCTGAAAGCTGTGCCGCGTCGTCACATAATGATGCTTGCGCCCTATCTCCTGCTCGATGCGTTCGATATCCGGAGAAAAGAATTCAACAGAGCTTCCGCATTCCGTGCACACCATGTGATGGTGATTCCGCCGATTGTACTGGTGCTCATACCGCGCGACGCCGTCCTGGAAAGCCACTTCACTCGCTAGACCGCACTCGGAAAGCAGCTTCAAGGTGCGGTACACGGTGGTGAAACCTATCTTGGGATCCTTCTTTTTTACAAGCCGATGGAGTTCGTCGGTCGAGAGGTGGTCGCGCGTCTCCAGAAAAGTACGAAGGATCGTGTCGCGTTGATCTGTATGCTTCAGACCCACTTTCTTCAAGTGGTTATGAAAAATCTCCTCAGCCTCGCGAACCATCTCGCGAGAGATAGAAGAATGATCGTCAACGCGCTTCTGCAGCATGTGCCTTCTGATCTTGAGAAATGGTTTGGAATCGCGATGTGCGGGAGCCCCAAATGCTCGTTTGCAGCCCTTTCGCGCTTCCTTCCAAGAGCATAACATTGGCCGTTCCGAACAGTCGCAATATTCTGGCTACCTCGCCCGGACGGCGCTCGGGCTCCGTTGGCAACAGGAGAAATGCCTTCGTCAGCGCGTCCGCCAGTTCCCCACTCCTCGCGACCACCGTCACGCCCACGGCACCCCCGATTGCCTGCCCTGTTGAAGGATTGATGATGTGCGAGCGCCTCTTGCTCCCTGCACCTGTGGTCTTCTCGTAAGTGCCGGACGTGGCCAGCGACTCACCATCCTTCAGAACCACCCTTCCCACTGGTTTATACGTCTGGCGCGGGTCACGTATGTAGAATTGCCAACCGACGCACTGGGCATCGCCCATCTCTCGCGCGCAGGTCTCTGTGCTCGAAGCGGGCTCGCCCATGACGCTGATGGAACTCTCGCCCAGGGAAACAGCCCCGGCCTTGACGCCTCGGTCCCGAAGAACCTGCAACGCACGCTCTGACGCATACCCCTTGGCGATTCCGCCCAGGTCGATCTCCATCCCAGGCACCCCGAAGCTCACCGTATGGCGCTCCGGGTCGAGTCGCACCTTCCTCCACCCGACACGCTTTCGTGCCTCGGCGACACGCTTGGTGCGCTCACCCGCGGGCCAACTATCTGGCAAGAATCCCCACGCCCGAACCAGCGGTCCAACGGTCGGATCGAATCGGCCGCCTGTTTTTCTCGCTATATCCAGCGCCGTCTGCACGCGCTCGAACAGCTCTGCGCCCACCGGCACCTCTGGCCGGCTGCCGTGAACCGACTCAGCCGCCGCCGCGTTCATCTTCATCAGCTCGGAATTTGGCTTCCAGTTCGAGAGCAAAGCATCCAGGCGCTTCAGTTCGTCGAAAGCGGCGCTGATGGCTGCGTCGGTGCGCTCCAACTGCTCAGTGGTAAATGTCTGGCCAGATGGAAACGTTCCCGGATGGTCGCCGATTGGATACGCAACAATCTCGCACAGGGTGCCCATGACGTAGCGCACCTGCTTCCGCGGTACGGCCTGCTGAGGGGATGCGTCGCGCTTCTCATCGCCGTGTGCGACGGCCAGCGCGAGCAGCAGCGTCACCACACAGGCGGTGGCTTTACTTGCTCGTGCCATAGAAGGTATCGACCAGCGCCAGGGCGCGCTTTACTCCCCTGGCGATCGCGTGCGATGAGAGCGTAGCGCCCGTATAGTTCATGATGTCCTTGTTAACGGCTATCTCGTCCGCCTGCTTCTTGCCGTGAAACTGCCGCAGGAATCGTTGCTCCTTGACCTCTCCGCCGCGCGACTCGCGATACTCCATCACGGCGACTTCCAGGACTTCGCCCTTCGGACTTACGCCGACGATGAATGTGATGTTCTCGTGCTTTCCTATCTCATCCAATACCAGAGCGTGGCCATCAATCTGCCCCTTACTCTTCGCGACATAAAACGTGTACTGCTGCTCGGGAAAGCGCAGCCTGGTGCTCTGTTGCAGCTTTTGGCGTTGTTCGCCGGTTAACGACTTTGTGTCGCGCTCGACTGTCTGCGACTTAGGGAAGACGATCTTCAGCGCCTGCGCCTCGGTAAGCAGTGTTTCAGCCGAGAGCGAACCGCAGATCAGCATCGCGACCATCAGCGTGGCGAACAGTATTTTCTTCATAAGACCTGTCCAAACTATGGGGCGCCCGGCTAGCGAGCGCCCCTCTTAGCTGTTTAGAACGAGAACGCCATTCCCAGGATCATGCCGTTCGTTGAGTCCACCGGCACCTTCGGGAAAATGAGGCGAGAGCCGTTGATCCGCCGATTGTGTTCATAAGCGGCCTGCACCGCGAACTGCACGGAAGGCCGATAGCTCAGACCGGCTGTCCAGCGCTCCTGCTCCATGTTCTCGCGCGAGAAGCCTGCGACCGCACCGTTCACAATCTCGATGTCATCCACTACGCCGTTCAGCCAAACACGCTCGTAACGTACGATGGGGATGATCTGCGGATCTTCGAAGCTGCTCCCGAGAAACGAGTTCTTCAGCCATTTCGGCCGCGCGTGATACTTAAAGTCCGACCACACGCCAGCACGCGTGCGCGACAGGTTCGCCAGTTCCATCTCCACAACTGCACTGGTGAACGCGCCGGAACCGCTCGGCAGAGTCGCATTGGCGGAGTTGAAGGCAGCCTGTCCGAAAGCACCCATTACGCGATCCAGCCGTCCCATCGATGTGTACACTGCCTCGGCTTCCGTTTCGAAACCCTTCCAGCGCCACTTGTGGTCGTAGGCAACGCTCGTTATCGGCTCACGGAAGTCGAGGAACGACGGCGCATACTTGCCGTGATATCCCGATAGCGCAAACTCACCGTTGAGCGACGGACTATAAGCCGCGCGCCATGCAACCGCCGTTGCCGACTTCGTCCCATCGAAGAAGCCGCTCGAAAGCTGCATTTCGCTGTTGAGAACCAGTTCGGCTGCGCCAGGCGCGCCGGCTTCGGTCTCGATCTCCTGCTCCATGTTGAAGTCGAGTGCAGCGCCATTCAACGCATAGACCTGGTAATCGAGCTTGCCGCTGCGGCCCACGTTGAAGCTGCCGACGAGTCCTGCACCCAGGTCGCGCCACGCGGCCTTCACCGGCAGCACAGAGGCATCACGGTCGGTCAGCGTGCGTCGCGGGATGTCCCAGTAGTCATCATCGTGCAGCAGGTTGAAGCGGCCAACCGGCACCAGCACAACCCCCGCGCGAACCCCATGGTTCTCTGCAAAATTGAGCTGCCCCCACGCCTGCTCCACCGCCAGTTCGCCGCCGGCATTCCCTTCGGTTGTCTGCTTAAACTTGAGCCCATCAGCGGAGCGCTCGAAGCCTTTCTCCGCCTCGATGCCGTGCAGGCGCTCGTACTCAATCTCGCTGTAAACGCGCAGGCGCGGTGCAACGCGTGCGTCCGTGGTTACGACAAAGCGCCTGAAGGTGAACGCCGAGGCCGACCCGCCGGGCATATTGAATCCGCTCGGCACATCGTTGCTCTCGAAACGCAGCGAGCCGTATCCACCAACCTTGACGCGATCGTCCCCAATCTTGACGCCTCCCCCCTGCCAGTCCACGTAACGTGCGGCACGCGTCGAGGAAGGCGTCTCAGAGGTGCCCGTTCGAGCGTCGCTTCCCTGCGCTACCTTCGGTTGCGAAGTCGCCTCTGGCGCTGGTGCTGTCGCGGCGTTGCTCGTGCCCGTAGTAGTTGAAGCGGCGGCACGCGCTGCTTTGAGCTGATCGAGCAATTCCTGTTGCGACCGCTGAAGCGTCTCAATCTGCTGCTGCTGTTGCTGAAGCTGTGTTGCAAGGCTCTCAAGCTTTTGTTGCACATCGGCCGGAGTCTCTTGCGCGACGGAAATGGATGCAAGCGCATGGATGAATAGAAGGGCGAGCACTGACAGTCGTAACGGGGATCGCATGAAGCCTCACTAGGAGGCCGGACGTAAGTGGTCCGGCGTTCGATTTGTAATTGAAATTGAAATTCAATTTCATTACGTAACGGCTCATCGTAAGTTCGTGCGGCGCTGCCTGTCAACCCGATTGCCCAATCTCCTTCGGAAAACTTCTAATACATTCCCGTCCTTGAACCATCTCTGGTGCATTCGACCTTGCTTCCGAAGCAAATGCTTGTCTAGCAGGTTTCACCGATTGTTCCGTGATCGCACGAATGTCTACAATCGGAGTCTCCCATGTCAGACGTCATGCCCGCTGTCGCCGCTCGCCACTACTTACGCCGCCGCACTCGTCGTTTTGCAGTTCGCGTTTTCATCATCCTGCTCGCCGTCGCTCTAGCGTTTGCGCTCGCATTTACCGTGTGGCTGCGAAATGCTGCATCTTCTTCGCTGCCGCAGTTGGACGGCACCATCCAACTTGCAGGCCTCTCTGCGCCCGTCCATGTCACGCGTGACGCACAGGGCGTACCGCACATCTCTGCCGCGAGCGCGGAGGATCTTTTCTTCGCGCAGGGTTACGTCACCGCACAGGACCGCTTGTGGGAGATGGATTCCACACGCCGCTTTGCCGCCGGAGAACTCTCGGAAGTACTCGGTTCTGGATTCCTCGTGCAGGACAAACATCAACGCATCCTCGGACTGCGCCAGGTTGCGGAGCGCGCTGCCGACAATCTTTCTTTGCGGGATCGCACGTTCTTCGATGCCTACGCACGAGGCGTGAATGCATACATGGAGCAGCACACAAATTCGCTGCCGCTCGAGTTTCGCCTGATGCGCTACTCGCCGCGTCCGTGGACGCCGACGGATTCATTCCTCGTCGGTGCCATGATGGCCGAAATGCTGAATCATGGTTTCTACGAACAGAAACTGACGCGTGAAAAGATCGCCGCTCGCTTAGATCCAGAGCTCGTGGCCGACCTCTACGTGAACTCTTCCTACCGTGACATCGTACCTGTCGAGAACAGTACGGAGATTCAGGTTGAAGAGGCTTCTCCCACAAAGCGCGATGATGACGCGCCGAATGCACCGCCGATACGACACCGCCGCCGGAAAACTCGTGCTTCCCTTGAGCAACTATCGCTGACACACTTCTCTGATCCACTACGGCCTGGCTCAAATGACTGGGTTGTTTCCGGCACGCGCACCGCTACAGGCAAACCTCTGCTCTCGAACGACATGCACCTTGGCCACCGTCTCCCAAATGTCTGGTATGAGGCGCATCTCCAGGCTGGCGAGATCGATGTTGCGGGCGTGACCCTTCCCGGTCTCCCGTTTGTCATCGTCGGCCACAACCAGCGCGTGGCATGGGGCTTCACCAACGTTGGTCCCGACGTTGAAGATGTGTTTGTGGAAAACCTCAACGAGCGCGGCGAGTATCAGACTCCCGATGGCTGGAAGCCTGCGGACCGAAGGCAGGAAATCATCCGCGTAAAGAACGGCCGCGACGTCACCCTGGAAGTAGAGGTAACGCGGCATGGCCCAATCATCACACCTCTGATTCCCGGCGAGAAACGCAAGCTCGCGCTCAAGTGGATCATCTATGATCCGGCGGCGCTTACGTTCCCGTTTTATGAAGTGAACACGGCAAGCAATTGGCAGGAGTTCCGGGCTGCCGTCGCCCGCTTCGGAGGCCCCGGGCAGAACGTCGTTTACGCCGACGTCGACGGGCACATCGGATACCAGGCCACTGGGCTCGTCCCTACGCGCGCCGCGGGCGACGGATCCGTCCCCGTGAATGGCGCCGACAACGCGCACGAGTGGACGGGCTATATACCATTCGAACAGATGCCCACCGCTTTCGACCCCGCCTCCGGCATCATTGCCACTGCGAACGGGCGCATTACGCCCGACGGCTATCCGTACTCCATCAGCACGCAGTGGGGCTCACCTTATCGAACGGAACGCATTTATCGCGTGCTCCGCGCGGACCACAAGTTCACAACCGCGGACATGCTCACTTTGCAGACCGACGTGTATTCCGAGTTCGACCGCTTCCTCGCCGAGCGATTCGCTTACGCTGTCGATCACTCGCCTAAGGCGTCCGATCGCGCAAAGCGTGCGGCAGAAATTCTGCGCAAATGGGACGCGCGGGTCAGCAAAGATTCCGCCGCAGCGGCCATCACTACCGCCGCCCGGAGGCACATGGCGCGTCTTATGCTTGAGGCTAAGCTAGGTAAAGACGCCGCTCTCTACAGCTGGTTCATGTCATCCGTATGGCTGGAGAATGCGTTGCTATTCCAGCAGCCAAGATGGCTGCCGCAGCAGTACTCCAGCTACAACGAACTGCTTACCGCCGCCCTTGAGGCCGCGGTTGCCGACAAGAGCGCGCCACGGAATCTAGATAAGTGGAACTACGGCAAGCAAAACCCCGTCGAAATATCGCACCCAATCTTCAGCCGGATTCCTTTCCTGCGTTCCTGGAGTGGTCCGGGAGTTCAGCCACAGTCTGGGAATGGCAACACGATTAAGCAGGTCGGTCGCAAATTCGGCCCGTCACAGCGCATGACCGTGGACTTTGCTGATTTCGACAACTCCACGCTCAACCTCGTGAACGGCCAATCAGGACATCCGCTCAGCACACACTACAACGACCAGTGGAGCGCCTGGTACAACGGCACTACTTTCCCGCTGGCGTTCACTCCGGCGGCGGTGCAGAAGGCACGCCAGCATGAACTCGTTCTAGAGCCTGCCAAATAGGCTCCGGCAAGAATTAGCTGAGAATCAAATAGAAAGGGCGACGGATTCCGTCGCCCATTACCTTTCGAGCTCATCCCGCCTACGTTATCGACTTCACGTCCGTCGCAATACCGACAACGTCCAGTTGCGTTTGCATCTCGTTGCCTGTCGATATGTCATAAACCCTCAATTCCGCTCCTTCGACAACGTACATGACATTACGATTTGCAACCGTCGTGATACCGGTAACGTCTCCCTTCGATGTCTGGCCAGGTCCTGGGTTATCGATAAGGACCGACTTGTCACTCACGTTCACGATGGAAAGGCAGCCGCTACCCTGACAATTGCGCGCACCGATCCACACCTTGCCGCCGGCTAAAGCGATTCGCGAGTGGAATCCGGGGCCAATTGTCACTGGAGTACCCGCTACAATCGTCATCGTCGATGTATCAACGGCGCTAAAGGCCCCGCCTGATCCATTGGGGGCACCCGCAACGTACAGATTGTTTCCGTCTAACACGCCTATGGTCGCTGCGGGCACATCTACTTTTCGAACCGCGCCTGTGGCGATCGTCAACTCCGTCACGTTTGCCACGGCGGCGCCACCGCACTCTGCACCGCAGCTCAGAATGTAGGCTTTGGAATCGTCGGAGCTGAAATACGCGGCAACCGGACGCGAGAACGGCCCGGCGATATCCGCCGGCGTTTTTGCCTCGGTCGTTAAGTCAATGAGTTTCACCGTGTCTGCGCCATCGCTAAAGGCCAGCAACTTCTTGCCCTGGTGATCCATGGCGATCCAACGCACGTTTGGCACGTTGATCGTTCCAGTGATCTTCTGCGTGTCGCGCAAGTCCATGATCTGGATCGCGCCGGGCCTGCTGTTCTCTACCGTGGCATTGCGAACGGCCGCATACGCGGTCTTGCCGTCGGAAGTCACAGTAACGCTCTCAGTCCAGCTTGGCATCGTGAAGGCGGCGATGCGCGTCTCTGTGGCGTTATCCACGGCGGTAATATTGTTGGAGTCGGACTCGAACACCAATGTGGTGTTCTTGCTGTCGGAAACCACCATGAACTGCGGCATCCCGCCCACAGTGATTTTAAACCCGCTGAGCAGGTCTTTCGCCGCGTCCACAATCGACAACTCGCCGTTGAAGCTGTTCGATACCAATACGCGGTTCGCGATTTTGCTGATCACCGGGGCGTTGGAGCCGGTATTGTTACCGCCGCCACCGCACGAAATCAGTATTCCACCCGCGAGGGCGAGAGTAAAAACTGCAAGAGCCGCTCTTTTCAAGCGTGGCACTCCATTGAGAGCTCGTAAATAGAAACAATTGCTGGAAACACCTGAGTATAGCAGAGCTTAGAGGCGGCGCTACGCAGCCCGGAGGCCGCGTTGAGGCTGCATCGAGTTCAGCTATTGCGCCCGAACAAGCATCCCTTTCGCCCTTGCCTTCCGTGCAGTATTCTCATGGGATGCCAAGTTTGTTCCTGACCCGACTTCAGCGCGGTCCCATCCTGTGCGATGGGGCCATGGGCACTCTGCTATATGCTAAGGGCGTCTTCATCAATCGCTGCTACGACGAACTGAACCTGTCGCAGCCCGATCTCATTCGCGGCATCCATCAGTCTTACGTCAAGGCGGGCGCCGAGGTCATCGAGACCAACACCTTCGGAGCGAACTCGTTCCGCCTTGCACGTCATGGTTGCCAGGACAAAGTCGCGGATATTAACCATGCTGGCGTTCGCCTTGCGCGCGAGGCCGCGGGCAACACAGAGGTCATGGTCGCTGGCTCCGTCGGCCCGCTCGGTGTGCGCATCGAACCGCTCGGCAAGATCGCCTACGATGAAGCGCGGCAGTCCTTCGTGGAACAGATCCGAATATTGGTAGAAGCCGGTGTGGATCTTCTCATCCTGGAAACCTTCGGCTACCTCGAAGAATTGCACCAGGCAATTCTCGCGGCTCGTGAGGTCGATGCCAACATTCCCATCGTCGCGCAGGTAACGATCGACGAAGAAGGCAACTGCCTCGATGGTTCCTTGCCAGAAACCTATGCCGCGCGTCTCGAAGAGTGGGGCGCAAACGTCATAGGCTGTAATTGCAGCGTAGGCCCCGCGGCCATGCTGGACGCAGTGGAGTCCGTACGAAGCGCGACAACCCTGCCAATCTCTGCCCAACCGAACGCGGGCATGCCCCGCAGTGTCGAAGGGCGGAACATCTATCTTTGCTCGCCTGAATACATGGCCAGCTACGCTCGCCGCTACATAGCGGCCGGAGTCCGTCTGGTTGGTGGTTGCTGCGGCACCACGCCGGAACATATTCGCGCCATGAAGTCTGCATTGCGCGTAGGCGAGGCGCGCACGAGTTCCTTCCGCGTCTCCACCGAAACTACGGCACACGCGCTGGAACCCGTTCCGATTGCAACGCGCTCGCTGCTGGGGCGCAGACTGGCGGAGCGCGAGTTCATCGCCATGGTGGAAGTGGTGCCGCCGCGCGGCACCGACGCACAACGCGAAATCGAAGCCGCAATCTATCTCAAGTCTGTTGGCGTGGACAGCATCAACATCCCCGACAGTCCCCGCGCTTCGGCGCGCATGAGCAACCAGGCGCTCTGTACCCTTGTGCAGCAACGGGTAGGGATCGAAACCGTGTTGCACTACACCTGCCGTGACCGCAATGTCCTCAGTATTCAGAGCGACCTGCTTGGCGCTTCCGCCATCGGCATCAGGAATCTGATCTGCATTACCGGCGATCCGCCGAAGCTTGGCAACTATCCTGACGCAACCGCCGTATTCGATGTTGATTCCATTGGCCTCGTAAACATCGTCCGCAACCTAAACAAGGGCCTCGATATCGGCGGCAATCCCATTGGAACCGCCACCTCGTTTGTGCTGGGCGTGGGCGCTAATCCCGGCAGCCCGAACATAGACGAAGAGATTCGGCGCTTTGAATTCAAGGTGCAGGCTGGTGCCGAGTTTGCAGTCACCCAGCCGGTCTTCGACGTTTCACTGCTGGAAAGTTTCCTTCGCAGGATCGAGCACTGCCGCATCCCGGTGCTGGCCGGCATTTGGCCCCTAACCAGCGTACGAAATGCCGAGTTCATGAAGAACGAATTGCGAGTCTCCGTGCCGGACTCCATTATCGAGCGCATGGCCTGCGCCACTTCGGCGGAAGCCGCACGCGAGGAGGGTGTCACTATCGCGCGCGAAATGCTTATGCAGGTACGACAATCAGTGCAGGGCGTTCAGATCAGTGCGCCCTTGGGCCGCTATGCAGCCGCCGTTGACGTGCTGGAGGTCCTCGGTTCCAACCAAGGCGCGTCTGTTTAGACGAATATCGAGTGTTACATTCCAGTATCGCGCTGCGGCCAAAACTTCGCGATGAGTGACTCAGGATATGCAGTAGAATTTCGTTTCAGGAGTGAGCCTTGCCTAAGTTCGAAGAGTGTCTTGAGCGGTTGGAAAAGATCGTTGATCAACTTGAAAAGGGTGACATTCCTCTTGAACAGGCTTTGAAGTTATTTGAAGAAGGCATTCAGCTCTCAAATTCCTGCCGCAAAGAACTCGAGGACGCTGAAGGTAAGGTTGAAATCCTCCTCAAGCAGAACGGCAAGCTCCAGGCTGAGCCGTTCGAACCACCGGCCGAACGAGCCGAGGCCAAACGCTAGACTTACGTTCCGCCAGCTTTAGCCACCCTGCTTTAGCAGGCGTAGGTGCAAAGGGGGTAGTATGCAACCGTTCAGCATCGTGGTCGCTCAAAGCGACTGCGTCGCGGCAGAGCATCTGGCCGCGACGCTGCATCGTTATTTTCGTCTTGTTGCGGTCGCGCGTGACATCGATGAAATGCGCCGTAGCATCCTCCACCACCGGGCACATGTCGCCATTATTGATTTAGAGCTTGTTGACTTTCCTGAACTTCGCGAGATATGCCACGAATTTGATCAGGTCGCTGTCGTGTGCACTCATCGCGTTCCAGACGAGCAAATGTGGACTGAGTCGCTCGCCTCTGGCGCGGCGGATTGCTGCGAAATCAATGATGTAAAGGGAATTGTGACAGCCGCTAGCCGGAGCGCCGGCGAGAGTTACGCGCACGCTGCCTGACCGCAATCAACAGGCGCCCAAGGGTCGCCTGTTTTTTTGCAGTTACCCGTTCGTCGAAATCGCAACATAAGCAACCGACGTTGCATGTAGCTGAAGCTCGATACACAGCTATGTGCTCCGACGAGGTACATGTGTGTATCTAAGTAAACAAGAGCGGCACTCCTAGCCTACGCCAATAAACGAGCTTAATAGTCTAAGTCTTTGTTCTCATTGAACAAAGCATCTTCGCAAATCAAGGCATTCAACGTGCTTACCTCTGGTCGAGCCTGGCCGGGGGGGCCCGTGATGAGGTGTAGATTCGTCGATCACAGGGTTGAGTTCTTTGCAGTTCTTTCTGACAAATTAGGTGCTGGATTTGAGCTACTGCCTGCCGAACCGGACGACGAAGCACTATTACTGGCCGACGTGATCATCGTCGGCATGCCTGGTCTCGAAAACCCGGAATTCCACGCCTCTCTCACCAGACTTCAGCATGTCATCCGTAATCGTGCCGGCATTCCAGTAGTGGCTTTCTTACCTTCCCCAGAACGCCAACTGACTCGCATAGCCGTCGCGGCAGGCGCGTACGACTACTTCCCCGAAGTCGGAAGCATGGAAGAACTTCGGATCGTGCTGCGTCGAGCCGCGCAGTTTTATGAACTAAACATCGAGCTCACGCGTCTTCGCTCCACGACGCAAGGCCCGGGCTTCAACTGCATTATCGGCACACACCGCAAGATGCAGGCAGTCCTTACATTTGCCTCCAAGGTCGCGGCCACAGATGCGTCTGCACTCATTACAGGCGAAACCGGCACAGGCAAGGAATTGATGGCCCGCGCCATTCACTCGGCGAGCCCGCGCGCCGAACAGCCCTTTGTCGCCGTCGCTTGCTCCAGCCTGCCTGAAACCCTGATTGAAGCGGAACTCTTTGGGCACGAGAGAGGCGCATTTACCGGTGCCACTACAATGCGCCAGGGCCGATTCGAAGCCGCTGCTAGCGGAACGATTTTCCTCGACGAGATCGGCGAGCTTTCCCCCGGCTTGCAGGTCAAGTTGCTGCGCGTTTTGCAGGAACACTCCTTCGAACGCCTTGGCAGCAATCAACCTCGCCCAATGGAGGCGCGTGTCATATGCGCCACCAACCGCTCGCTCCCTGAACTGGTCAAGGCCGGCATCTTCCGCGCTGACCTCTATTACCGGCTTAACACGATCGAGATCAAGTTGCCTGCATTGCGAGAACGCCGGGACGATATTGCACTGCTCGCGCACGCCTTCCTTCGCCAGTACGCGGAGAAGCACAACCGTCCTGCTCGTCGCATCAGTCCGGTGGCCCTGGCCGTATTGCAGGAGCATCAGTGGCCCGGCAACATTCGCGAAGTGCAGAATGTGATGGAGCGCGCAGTGGTCATCTGTGATGACTGCGAGGTTCGCCTTGAGCACCTTCCGCTGGAAATGGGCGGCTGGGAGGAGGAATTCGGCGCATCCTTCGAAGATGAGGTACGGAGCTTCAAGCGCCGGCTCATCCAGCGCGCACTGCTCGAGTTCGACAACAACAAGCTCCAGGCGGCCCGCTCGCTCAAGATCGCCCGCTCCTCCCTGCACCGCCTCATCGACGAACTGGATGTTTCCCCTCCCCCTGCCGCTGACGTACGCCTCATGCACTGAAGTGAAAACCTCGTTGCTTTCTCCAGGCGCTCGAACACGAGCGCCTCTTTTTTCGCGCACAACATCATCCAACAGCCATCCGAAGGCATCGCTTCGACGCGCACTGTCCGACAACCGGAGCAGCTCTCAACAGGAAATGTCCCACTTCTCGGACACTTCGCCTGCCCACGCACTGGTGACAGTTTGCAACTGGCTCATTCCACAGCCCCAAACAAATCCACGGCTCCGCCATCGACTGCGCACCTGATTGCATTAGCTCAGTACGAGAGCGAAAGCTCGCACACAAAAAATGGAGGCTGAGATGGAAATGCTTCGCACGATGTGGACAGATGATTCGGGTCAGGATCTCGCCGAGTACGCAATGCTCGTCGCCCTGATCGCGTTCATCGTCATCGCTGGCGTCACACTCTTCGGCGGGAATTTGCTCGCTTGGTGGAACGGCGTTGCTGGAACAATCGGCGGCTGGGCAACCGGCTAAGTTTCGGTCTGAGGCGGCGGAGCCCGTCAAGGCCTCCGCCGCTAATGTCACGCCACAAGATCCTTTGCACACGGATCCACGGAGCAGCAGATGGCTCGCAACATTCGAAAAGTTCTTTTGGATGATCACGGTCAAGACCTTGCTGAGTACGCAATGCTTATCGGCCTCATTGCATTGCTTGTGGTCGTGGGCGTTGTCGGCTTCGGCGGGCAACTAGCGGCCGGATATACCAGCATGGCAGGCCGCTTGAGCGCCGCACTTAATCCGTAATAGTCACGACCTACTCGTGAGGCACCGATTTATGTGGAAGGCCATTGTCATAACGTTCGCGATCACGGCGGCTTTCTCAGACTTGCGCTGGCGAAAGATCCCGCGGGTGTTAACCGTAGGAGGCTTTGTCGCCGGACTTGTATACCACGGCATCAACGGTGGGTTCTTAAGCGCTCTTGGCGCCGCCATCGTGGGCTTTGGAATTGGTATAGCCCTGTTCTCTTTGGGTGCGATTGGCGGCGGCGACGTGAAATTGATTGCGGCGTTGGGCGCGATGCTGGGCTTCCCGTCCTGGTCTTACGCAATGCTTGTGTCGATTCTGGCGGCCGGTCTCATCGCTCTCGTGCAGGTGATCCGGTTGCGAGTTCTGCGACGCACCTTGCACAACATGGCCGAAATTCTGAGGAGCTTTTACAAAGCAGGACTGCGCCAACATCCTGATCTGAATGTCTCAAACCCCTCCATGGTCAGGTCGCCATTCGGCGTGGCAGCAGCGTTGGGGACAGTCGCAGCGGTGTTCAGACTATGAGACATGCAGGCAAGCAACGCGGTGGAACGCTGGTCGAGTTTGCGATCGTGCTCCCGATTTTCGTGTCGATGATGTTCATCATCTTCGACTTCGCGCGTGCGCTGCAGACGTATCACACGATGACGAACGCGGCGCGCGAAGGCGCACGGTTTTCAGTCGCACCGTATTACGGATCGAACGAACTGCCGTCCGCAGATGCCGTGCAGGCGCGCGTCTGCGATTACATGCGCCCTGGCGCGGTCTTCTGCGGAAGCGGCCCGGACAACGCGACCGTCACGGTCTCGCAATCGGTCACGAACACGGTCAATGGCGTGAGTACCACGTTCACAGAGGTTGATGTGACCACGCCCTATCGCTTTAAGCTTTTGCGGTTCGCCACGATCACTCTCGCGACAAAGGCGGTCATGCGCAATGAAAACAATGCGATCCCATAAAGGTTGCCAGCGTGGCACACAACTCGTCGAGATGGCCATAGCGCTCCCTATTTTGTTGATCATTTCGGTCATCATTTACGAGGGCGGCAGAATGATCCTCTTGCATGAGGTGCTCAATAATGCGGCCCGTGAAGGCGCGCGCCTTTCGATCCTGGAGCAGAACAAGTACCCGGTCGATTGCAGCGCAGGATGCGCTTGCCCTCCCGAGTGCGTCGAGCAGCAGCTTAAGAATGCGGTGATGGCGTATGCCGCCCGCAACGGAATCTCAGACCTGACGAGCGCACAGATCACAGTCCGGCAGGACTGCCAGGTGCCGCTTACCGCGCCGACAACGTACCTCGGCTGTAGCACTACCTGCTCTACCGGCGGTTGCATGACTGCGTCACAGATATCGATTCAATACCAATACACGTACAAGTATCTTCCCAGCCTCCACGCTGGAGTGCCGGCGACAGTTGCCATCGGCACACAGGCGGAGTTCAGGAACATGTACTAGGTTTCAGGAGGAAGCAGGATGAATCGCAATCGGCTGATCATGGTCGGAGTGCTGGCGCTGGCAGTAGCGGGTTTTATTACCTTCGCCGGGTTCCGTGTTGTGCGCAAGGCTATCGACGGCAGCAAGAGACCGATGACACCGGTCGTTGTCGCAGCCGCGGACCTCAACGTCGGCCAGCGACTCGAAGAGCGCTATCTGCGCACGGTGGAGATTCCCTCGTCCGATCTGCCCAGCGGCGTCTTCAATAGCGTGCCAGAAATCGTAGGGCGCGGCGTGATCGTGCCGATGGCCAAAAATGAACTGGTTCTATCCAACAAGCTTGCGTCCGAGAAAGCCGGTGCCGGACTGCCATCGATGATCCCCACCAAAATGCGAGCAGTCTCGGTCAAGGTGAATGAGGTCATCTCCGTTGCAGGGTTTGTCAGTCCCGGGACCCACGTCGACGTCCTGCTCACTGGCTCTCCTTCGGCTCGCCAGGGCTCGTCCGACGTGATGACAACAACGGTGCTGGAAAACGTCGAGGTTCTTGCGGCCGGCAAGGAGATGCAGCAGAACCCCGAGGGCGGCAAGCCGCAACAGGTCACCGTCATCACGCTTCTCGTCTCGCCGGACGAAGCGCAGAAACTGGCTCTCGCCTCCAACGAAGGAAAAATACAGCTCGCCTTGCGCAATCCCCTGGATCTCGACAAGTCAAATCCGGTCGCCGTCCGGAACGTTGCGCTCTACCACGCACCGGCTCTGC
Organism: Clostridia bacterium; assembly: GCA_035561135.1. NCBI lineage: Bacteria > Bacillati > Bacillota > Clostridia > Clostridia bacterium. The sequence continues at coordinate 84,096 of DATMYA010000071.1, read as the reverse complement.
CCGAAGTCGCAGTGAAGCGGATAAAGGCTGGACCCAAGAAAGCAGTCGATGTGCCGCCGCCGCAAGCATACCTGGTGGAAACCATCAGGGGCGACAAGCGCGATGTTACGAAGTTCTAGTTACAGCAAAGACTGACACTGGATGGAGAACTGCAATGAATTCACGCATGAGATTTCTGCTTGGCTGTGCCCTTCTGGCCGTGCTCCTGGCGATCGTGCTCGATAGCAGAGCGAGTGCCCAGGCAATGACGGAGAGTGTCGGCGCGAGCGGAATCTCGCTCTCGGCGAAACCTGTTTTTCAATCGGTTACACCGTCTGCTCCGCAGAGCTCTGGTCAACGCATGTCGCCACAGGCCCCCACACCGGCAACACCGGCGACCGCGAGCGATCAGAACATCACCACGCAGGAGGTGTCGGACCAGTCCGCGCCCCTACGCGTGAGGGTTGGCAAGTCTTTGCTCATCAACACCGCCGACCGCCTCAGGCGAGTTTCGGTTACCGACCCCGCGGTTGCCGACGCCTTGGTGGTTACGCCGACGCAAGTCCTGGTGCACGGCCGCGCTCCCGGAGAAGTCACCCTTCTCATGTGGAACGAAAGCGAGCAGTCACGCAGCTTCGATCTGCGCGTGGACGTTGACGCCACAGCCGCAGGCGAAGAGATGCGCCGCATCTTTCCCGGGCAGAAGATCGAAGTCTCCTCGTCGCGCAGCTCTCTCGTTCTTTCAGGACACGTTGCAACCAAGGAAGACGCAGAGCGCGCCGGGCTCATCGCCAGCGCCTACACCAAGAACGTTGTCAACGTGATGACGTTCGGCCCTGTCGGAGCCCAGGAAGTACTGCTCGAAGTGAAGTTCGCGGAAGTGAACCGCACGGCGCTGATGCAACTGGGTCTTAACCTCTTCTCGACGGGAGCGGCGAACACCTTCGGAACGACCTCGACACAGCAGTTCGGTAGCTTCAGCGGGAGCAAGGTTGGCTCACTTCCGGCGGACATCAACGGCAGCACAAGTGTTACGGGAAATCATGCAGCCGCTGGAGCGATCGGCAACACACTCCAGCATCAGCCCGGCGTCTTCGGCATGACCGATCTGCTGAACATCATGCTGTTCCGCAGCGACATCAACCTTGGCGTCATCGTCAAGGCCCTACAGCAGAAGAACATTCTGCAGATTCTTGCTGAGCCAAACCTGATTGCGCTTAACGGCAAGGAAGCCAGCTTCCTCGCTGGCGGCGAATTCCCCTTTCCCGTCGTGCAAGCGGGTACCGGCACTTCCTCGATCAGCATCATGTTCAAGGAGTTCGGCGTGCGCCTGAAATTTATTCCGCTGATCACGCCGGAGGGGAGCATCCACCTTCAGGTCATGCCCGAGGTCAGCGCGCTCGATTTCACCAATGCATTGCAGATATCAGGGTTCTTCATCCCCGCTCTGAGCACGCGTCGCGCAACAACCGAGCTTGAACTGCAGGATGGCCAGAGCTTCGTCATCGCCGGACTGCTCGACAATCGGGTGACGAACATCGCCTCCAAGATCCCCGGTCTAGGCGACATCCCGATTCTCGGAACCCTCTTCAAGAGCAAGAACATTCAGAAGAGCAAAACGGAGCTGATGGTCCTCGTCACGGCCCGCAGAGTATCACCTACAACCGCTCCACCCCCTCTGCCACACAACCCCCTTCCGTACATGGATCAAAAACCTGGCGACAAGTCTGCCGATAAGGCAACTGCTGGAGGTGCGCAATGAAGAGGAAGAACTCCGAACGCGGCGTTAGCCTCGTCCTTCTGACGATCATGCTATTCGCATTCCTCGGGATCACCGCCATTGCAATCGACCTCGGAATGCTCTACACGGCTCGCACGAGTGCCCAGCATGCTGCGGACGCAGCCGCGCTCGCCGCTGCGTTCGAGTTCACGAATATTTGCAACTCGGCAACTCCTCCCGCTACCGGTTGCGAGAGCTGGGATCTCGATTCAGCCGTCAAAAACTCCGCTAAGAGCATCGCCTCGCAGAACGGCATCCTGAAACAGTCCGTCCTGCTTGAGGACGCGGACATTGTGCCGGATTACGTGAACCAGCGAGTGACGGTGACCGTGCGCCGCACCGGAACCAACGGAGTTGCCACATATTTCGCACGGTTCCTCGGAGTTGAGAGGGCGGACGTTCTTGCACGCGCTACTGCCGAGGTCGCAACCACCGGTAATGGCGCGCCTGCAGGTTCCACCTCGTACTGCCTGAAGCCGCTGTTTCTGCCAAACACAATTCTGAGTGGTGAAGCGCCGAGTGTCGCCTGTTCTGCCGGCCACACCATATTCAACACAGATGGCACCATTAGCGCCTGGGCAAATAGTCCGCCCGAAAGCGATCCAACCAGCTCCACCAAATTCGGTATCCAGTACCTCATACGGCCCACGACACCGTCGGTCACGAAGACAGGCCTTGCGCCGAGTCAGTTTTACTCGCTCGATTTCGGCAACGGAACCTACAACGGCGAGCAGATTGGCGGTGCTGATATGTACCGCTGCACCCTGGGTCGCTGTCTGAATCAGTGCGGCGCTCCGGACCTGCTGAGCTGCGGAAATTCGCAGAAGGTTACTGCCATCGACGTCGAGACCGGCAATATGGTCGGCCCAACCACGCAGGGAATCAATGATTTGATTGGCACCGAGAATATCGACACCTACGATGCCTTTCTCTCGCGCAACCCAGGGGCAACGAGCCGCAATCTCGCAGTGGCTCCGATCTGGGATTCGTGTAACCAGACGGTGAATCCGGGCACGAACAATGACATTAAGGTCCTGGGCTTCGTAAAGGTCTTCGTAGACAGCGTTGTCCAGACGGGATCTAACCGGGGAGACACGCTGGCGCACATTCTTGGGCCCATCGAGTGCGGAGACATCAACGGCGGTGGCACCACCGAAACGCCTCCGGGCACCCCCGGCCCCTACACGGTGCCGATCCGCCTCGTGCAACAGCGGCCGTGATCCGAACAGTTTGCTCAACCTAATCTGTCTTTGGGAGCGGGAAGTGTTCAATGGCTGAATTGTCTGTAGTCGTTCTGGCGCCTGATGAAGAGCAAAAGACCATCTTGCAGATTCAGGTCGATGGAACTGCGGTTGCGAGAACCGTCCAAAGTTTTGCCGGTTATCCCGTCGGTGCGACGGACCTCACCGTACGTCGCATACAGGACGCGCTACCGCACGTCATTGTTGTGGATATTGAGAGGAACAATTCGTCGGCTGCGCTCCGCGCAATCGAATTGCTGCGCGCAGAAGTTCCAAAAGCAACCATCTTTGCCGTCGGCGATACCGGCCAACCGCAAGTCATCATCAACACGATGCGGGCCGGCGCTCGCGAATTTCTCCAGCGTCCCACTACAACAACCGAACTGTTGGAGGCTTTCGTTCGCGCCTCCTCAACACAGCGCCAGAGCCGCGAGAACAATGAGCGCGGAAAAGTCATCGCCGTCTGCGGTACCAAGGGCGGCAGCGGCGCAACCACCATCGCCGTCAACACCAGCCTCGCCTTGAACTCCTTGAAGAGCGGCGTCGTCCTTGTCGACCTTGCTCCGCTCGGCCACGCAGCCCTGCACCTGAATGCGCGTCCAGCGTTTACGGTTTCGGATGCGATTCGCAACGCGCACCGCCTTGACCACTCGTTACTCGAGGGCTACATGACCCGCCTCGACAGCGGCCTCCAGTTGCTCGCCGGCGTTACCGAACCGTTGCCAGAGGACACGGCGACTGCGGATGTCGCGCGCTTGTTCGATCTTCTGGTGCAGCATTTCCGTTACGTGGTCGTTGATGCATCTTCGCGGCTGGATCGCGTCTCGCGTGTCGTTTGCGATTTATCCGATACGGTCCTTCTCGTTGGCCTCTCCGATGTCGCCTCGCTCTGGAGTGCAGCAAAAGTGCAGCGGTTTTTTGGAGAAGGCACGGGCGCACAGCGGCTTCGCCTGGTCATGAACCGCTTCCGCAAAATCCCGGGATTCAGCGATTCCGAAATCGAGACGACAACCGGCGCGAAGATTCTGCTAAAGATTCCAAACGAGTATGCGGCCGTCTCCGTCTCCATTGATCGTGGAATGCCCGTCGTACAGCAGAACCATTCAGAAATCTCACGATCCTTTGCTCAATTAGCGCGACTCGTATCCGAGCCCGCGCCCGACACCAAACCGAAGAACTGGCCGCTCACAATTCTGAGCCTGGGTAAAGCATGCTAGAGCTCGAGAAAACCTCCGAAAGAACTGGATTCCAGCAGGTCAAGGCAGAGCTACACCGCAAAATCCTTGACCGGCTCAACCTTGAGAAGCTCGACCGCACGCCCAGCGATACGGCGCGAGAAGAGGTGCTTGGCATCATTCGGACGACCATTGCGAATGAAGGCATCCCTCTCAGCTTCACCGAGCGTGAACGCCTCGCGCGCGAGATTCTTGACGAGATCTTCGGGCTTGGTCCGCTCGAGCGCCTTCTTGAGGATTCCAGCATCTCTGACATCCTGGTCAATCGCTACAACCAGGTCTATATCGAACGCGCCGGCAAGCTCGTTCGGACTCAGCTCACGTTCAAGGACGACCAGCATCTCATTCAAATCATCGACCGCATCGTCTCGCGTGTAGGTCGCCGCGTCGATGAGTCTTCGCCCATGGTGGACGCGCGCCTGCCGGACGGTTCGCGTGTTAACGCCATCATCCCACCGCTGGCAATCGACGGAGCGTGCCTGTCCATCCGTAGATTCGGACGCGACCCGCTCACCCAAACCGATTTGCTTAACAACAAGACGCTCACGCCAGCGATGATGGAGCTGCTGACGGCCATGGTCATGGGCCGACTCAACATTCTGATTTCGGGCGGAACCGGCGCCGGCAAGACCACGCTTCTTAACGTGCTCTCCGGGCATATTCCGGAAACTGAACGCATCATCACCATCGAAGACGCGGCCGAGCTTCAGCTCAGGCAGGAGCACGTTGTACGGCTTGAGACGCGGCCTCCCAACATCGAAGGCCAGGGCGCCGTCAGGCAGCGCCAGCTTGTCATCAACAGCCTGCGCATGCGACCCGATCGCATTGTCGTCGGCGAGGTGCGTGGCGAAGAAGCGTTCGACATGCTTCAGGCCATGAATACCGGGCACGAGGGTTCGTTAACAACGGTGCACGCCAACACGCCGCGCGACGCGCTGTCTCGCGTGGAGAACATGGTGTCCATGGCGAACCTCAACCTGCCAGACAAGGCGATCCGACAGCAGCTTGCGTCTGCCATCAATGGCGTCGTCCAGGTGAGCCGCATGGTTGACGGCAGCCGCCGCATCACTTCCATTTCCGAAGTCACGGGAATGGAAGGCGAGGTGGTCACGATGCAGGAGATCTTCACGTTCGAGCGACGCGGCATATCTGAGGCAGGCAAAGTGAAAGGCGTTTTCCGAGCTTGTGGCATCCGGCCGAAGTTCTCCGACCGGCTTGCCTCTGCCGGCTTCCGTCTTAGCACCAGCCTCTTCGAATCGCACACTGAATTGTAGGCAACAAGTTCCAGGCAACACAGGAAGGTGCCAAGTGCTGTTCATATTGCTCGCGTTCTTTCTGGCACTAGCGGTCGGCTGCTTCGCCGTATTTGCCGCTTTTGATGAGCGTTCCGGGCGCGCCCGCCTTCTTCGCGACCGCCTCGCCAGTGTCGAACAGGCGCAGCGCCGCAATCCAGCGGAAGAGCTCGAGTTGTTGCGGGACGAATTGCTGAGCGAGATTCCCGCTCTCAACAAGGCATTGTCACGTTCCGCACGTGTCACCAGGCTGCAACGTTACCTGGCACAGGCCGACATGAAAATGCGCGCCGGCAAGTTCCTGCTCATCGACGCATGTGTCATTGCCGTTGGCGCGGTCTCCATGTATCTGCTTGCCGGCAACATTTTCATGATGCTGCTCGGTGGTGCTATCGGCTGCGCTCTTCCTTTCGGGTATGCAGCCTTCCTTCGCATGAAGCGCTTCCACCTGTTCGAGCAGAACTTTCCGGCCGCTATCGACCTGCTCGCGCGCGCCATTCGTGCCGGCCATGCCTTCACCACCGCGCTGGAACTCATGGCGACGGAATTGCAGGAGCCACTCTCGGGCGAGTTCCGCAAGGTCTTCGAGGAACAGAAGTTTGGCCTGCCTCTGCGGGATGCGCTACTCAACCTCACCGAACGCATTCCGCTCATGGACGTCAAGTTCTTCGTGACCGCCGTATTGTTGCAGCGCGAGACCGGCGGCAATCTCGCTGAGATTCTCGACAACCTCTCGTACCTCATCCGCGAACGTTTCAAAATTCTTCGCCAGTTGCGCGTTTACACCGCCCAGGGGCGGCTCACGATGGTCATCCTGATGATCATGCCACCCGCTTGCGTCCTGATGCTGTTCCTGGTGAACCGCGAGTTCATCAGGCCGATGTTCACGGATCCCATCGGCCACCTGCTCATCGGAGCCGGAATCATTATGCAGACAATCGGATTCTTGCTGATTCGCAAGATCATTCAGATTCGGGTGTGAGTATGAATCCACTCTTTCTGTTGTTGCTCGTTTTCGTCGTACTTTCCACCGCGCTTTTTGCGCTCGGGGCGGCATTGATGGCTCCCGCATCGCTGATTGGCGCTCGTATGCAGTCCCTGCTCGGACGCAAGGTGGAGGGCCCCCAGCGGCCGAAGATGAAAGATCGCTTCGAGCAGGCGATGGAGCCTCTCAGCCGCGCCCTGCCCAGGTCGCCCGAGGAAGTTTCAAAGATGCGGGCACTGCTTATCCAGGCGGGCTACCGCGAAGCGAAGCACCTGAAGATTTATCTCGGAATGCGCATCCTGTTCGCCGCGCTCGGACTTATTGTGGTTCTCGGAACTGGTCTTGGAATTAGGGCGCCCATACTGCTGTTGGTGGCTCCAGCTTTCGGCTACTTCATTCCACGCTTCATCCTCAAGCGCAAGGTGACCGGACGCCAGCTTTCCATCCGTCTTGGCTTGGCCGACGCGCTTGACATGATGGTCGTCTGCGTCGAAGCCGGACTCGGACTCGATCAAGCCCTGGCCCGCGTTGCCGGCGAACTCTCCACAGTCCATCCCTCGCTCAGCGACGAATTGCAGCTAGTCAACCTGGAGATGCGCGCTGGCAAGTCCCGGGCTGAGTCGCTCCGCAACCTGGCGCTACGCACGGGTGTGGACGATGTCCGCGCACTCGTTGCCGTACTCATCCAGACGGACAAGTTTGGCACCAGCATCGCGCAAGCCCTGCGTGTGCACTCGGACTCGCTGCGCACCGAACGCCGGCAACGAGCCGAGGAAGCTGCCGCTAAAACCACGATCAAGATGGTGCCGGTGCTCGTCATCTTCATTCTGCCGACGATGCTGTTCGTAACTCTGGGACCGGCGGTCATCGCCCTCGTCCGCACCGTGGGACCTGCGATGGACAAATGAACTTTACTCTCATCTTCGTTTTGGTTTTTCTGCTGCTCGTTGGTTTAGGACTAGCGGCTTACCAAATTAGGGGCCGTTCGTTGTTCAACGCCTCGACCAAGACAAAGTCGCGGAAGTGAATCTACATGGGAGGACGCAAGGGGACTCCTGCGAAACGGACTACGACATGGAGAGCGCGAACGCAAATGGTGCGAACAGCAAGAAAACCGTGACACTGGGCGACGGCGACACGACCACCAGATCCGCTCCTGACGCCGAAAGCTCTGCTGCGAACACTCGTACTAGGCCGGAAGATGTTCAGTACGCCTACAACAAGACTCGCCAGGCATTTCTTGCCAGCGATCTGGATATTGCCGTCACGCACTGGCGGCGACTAATCGGACTGCTGGGAACACGGCGATCGAACTTCACGCACGGCCGCGGTCTCTGGATCGCTCCCTGCCACGGGGTCCACACTTTTGCGATGACGTTTGCGATAGATGTCGTGTACCTCGATGTCGATCGGACTGTTGTCCATCTGGAAGAAAACGTCAGGCCATGGCGAGTTACACCCGTGCTGATGAATGCGTGCAGCGTTCTTGAATTGCCTTTGCACACCATCTTCAGTACGGGCACTTCGGTCGGCGATAACATTGAGCTGGCAATTGAGTCGGGAAACAAGGTTGCAGCATGATTTCTGCCGGTCGAGAAGCACAGAGTTTAGCTCGTGAACATCGGCCGTCCGAGCCGAAGTTGCTTGTCGAGTGGGAGCCGGGCTGGCACGCCTTTGTGAGTTCCATTCGCCCTGCGCTCATGCGTTCGCCCGCACGGCTCAGTCTCGAAGTCGAGGCAGGGCTGAGCCCTCGCGGCGGCGGAGCGGCTTCCCTGCTGCTTCACACAGCTGCGTGTATCGCGCTGCTCGTCGTGCCTTCGCAAATTGGAAAGCTCACCACCAGCGTCGAACTGCGCCCGAGCAATGCATCGCACTATGAGCTTTTCTACTACTCCAATTCCGTCCTGCCCCTGACCACGGACACTAGTGGAGCCCAGGCTGGAGTTGAGGGACGAACCGGTGGACGCGAAGCATTCAATCCCTACCAGGCGATCCGTGTTGTGCGCGGCGAGCGCATGGCACAGCAGATTGCGGACGCGCCTACGCTCAAACTCCCGCTTGTGACCTCAGCAGTGGCCAACCTTCTTGCCTTGGCAAGCGCGCCAAGTCCCGGGCCCGTGCCGGCCGACGACATTCGTTCCACAAGGAAACTCGAATGGCAACGTAATGCGGTCGAACCCTCACCAGAAGTGAACGTCTCCGGCAGGCATTTAAAAGTTCACATCTCCCGAGATGTCGTCGGGCCTGCGGTGGACGTCGTTTCAGTCAGCGCCTCGCGTACCATGCCGCAGTTCGCGCGGGAAGCAGTCGCACCCTCGGTAGACGCGAGGGAGCTACGCAGCGGAAAGCGGATTCCGTGGAGCGCATTCACCGTAATCGAGCCGCCTGTCTCGGCGCCGGCCAGCGAAACCGCCCGCCGCGCGCACCTCGTACTGCTAGCACGCTTGCCGGTGGAACCAGTTCCCAGTCTCGAACGCGTGAACGGTCGCTCTGTGCGTCCTGGCGCCCTCTCGGGCTACGTGAATTCGGCGGTTGCGCCGCCAGTCGAGCTGGCTGGGATTGTCTCCAACGGTTCCCCCTCATTGCGCGCCTTTGCAACTTCACCTGGCGGCAACGTAGCTGGAATTCTCGGTGTCGATGCGAATCGCGTGACGGGCGGTATCGCTGGTGCGGCGGAGCGCACCGCCTCTTCCGGCACTGGCTCCGGCACAGAAAGTCCTGGGCCCGAAAGCCCCGGCATAACGCATGGCAAGGCTGGCGTTACTGGGCTAATCCTTTCCGCGCACCCGGGCGAAGTCGTCGGCCGACCGGTCGGCGCTGGGGAAGGTGCTCTTTCCATGTCTCCGCGTGGTACTGGAAATGTCGGTCTCGGAGGCTCGGGCGCGGGAAACGGCCTCGGTATCGGCAGCGGCCCAGGTGGTGCAAGCGGCGGCGTTGGCACTGGGGCTGGCCTTAGCGGACCGGGCCATGGCAGCGACGCAAGCGCTCGCGGCGGAATATCTCCGCACCCCGGCCCTGGCGGAACCGGCGACGGGACCACGGAGGTCATGGCAGGAGTGAGCATAGGCGGCTCGCCCTTGGGCGGCGGCTCCACGGTCGTGAATATCCCCAGCTTCGGCGGTCCTGCCACACCGCCAAGCCTCAGCCCACCAAGTTCGGAGCACGGCCCACGACGCGCCCCGGCCATCACGATTGTCGCCTCGCCCCGCGCCGGAGGCGGCATCAACCTTTACGGACGCCTGAAGGGCAGCCGGATGTACACCATCTACTTCAAGACAGGCGGCGGCACGGCGGTGCTCCAGTACTCCGACCCACAATCCGTGAACGCGAAGTTCGACTTCGAACTCACTCCGCCCGAACCGACCCGCTCGGATATCCCTGCCGGAGTTCCGAGAGAGCGCCTCGTCCTGGCGTGCGTTATCGAGCCTTCAGGGACTCTGCGAAATATCCGTGTGATCGAGTCGCGCGGCACGGAAGCCACTCAGCGAATGCTGACTGCGATAGAAAGTTGGCGGTTCCGCCCGGTCCTTCGCAGAGGCGAAGCCATAGAGGTGGATGCAATTCTTGGGTTGGAAATCGACACGCGCTGAGTGAGCTAACTTCACGAAGAGCCTTAGTTGCTGCTTGCTTGCCGCATTTCGCCGCGGTTCCTTAGCAGCTCGTCAATCGTGTCCAACAGCTGTCGGATATCGATAGGCTTGAACAGCATAGGAATCCCTCTTTCATCGGCCCAGTCGTTCGCCTCCTGTGACGCATATCCAGTAAGCAATACGGATGCAAGTTTGGGATCGACTTCGGACCCGAAGATGATGACGTCGAAACCGCTCTCCTGTTTTTCCAGCGAAAGATCACAGAGCAGCAGGTCAACGCCCCCGGACCCGAGCACGTTGCGCGCCGCTTCCGATGACTGAGCCGCACTCACCTGATATCCCTGCTGCTCCAGGATGAGCCGGTACGTCACCAGGACGTTTGGTTCGTCGTCCACTACAAGGATGTGGCCAAGCCTGTTCATTCCTTTAACGCGCCACCGGCAGATCGATTGTGAATACTGTGCCCGCATTTACTTTGCTTTTCACGCGAAGCTTGCCTCCGTGGTTCTCGATAATCCCTTTAACGATCCAGAGACCCAGCCCGGTGCCACGTTCCCCCTTCGTGCTGACGAACGGCTCGAACATCGAATGCAACATGCTGGGCGGAATACCGCATCCTGTATCAGCGACCATGATGTGAATGTACTCGTTGCTGCCGTAGCGCCTTACACGCGTGCGCACATGCAGTATCCCGCCCTGGCTCATACTGTCTTTCGCATTCACCACCAGGTTGCTGAGCACTTGTCGCAACTGGTCGGCTGAACCGACGGAAGCCGGCAAACCGGTGAATTGGCTTTCCACGCGCACGCCCGCTCTCTCCAGTTGCCGTGCGAACAATGTGAGAGTGTCTTCTACCACGCTGTTCACGTCAAAGCGTCCAACCTGCTCGGTGTTGCGGTAAAGCCCAAGCATTTGACGCACGATGCGCGCCACACGCTCCGTCTCGGATTTTAGAATTTCATAAACCGGAGAAGCTTCGGCTGTTACCGAGTTCTGCAGCAGGAAGATGCAGTTCTTGATCGCCTCCAGCGGATTGTTCACCTCGTGCGCAATCGTTCCTGCCAGCCGTCCTGCGGCTGCAAACTTCTCCATCTCCAGCAGCCGCCGCTCCATTTTGAGTTGCTCTACGCGTCGCACCGAGGTTAGATCGCGCAGTACCGTGACCGTAAAAGCCACGTGCCCGCGCTCGTCATAAATCTTGCCGGAGCGTGCGTCGTACTCCACCTCCTGCCTGGTGACGGGATGCAACAGGCGAAGCGGTGTGCTCTCCCGCTCCGAGAATGAGTCGGTGAATCGCGTGAGGTATACATCCAGCTTCGCTTGGTTTCGAAGCCGGGTTCGCGAGCGGCGAGACTCAGTGTCGCTTCCAAAAAGGTCCTGGGCGAGCGGATCGAGCAAGACGATCTTCGCGTCCTTATTGCAGACCACAATCGGGTCGCCGACATTTTCGACAATCAAATTCAGTCGATCGCGATCCTGGCGCACGAGTTCTTCCGCGTGCCGCAGGCGCTCGTAGTTCAGCCGCAACTCCTCATCGGCGCGACGCAGGTCGGTGACGTCGCGCATCACCGTAACGTTGCCCGTGCGGCGTCCGTCGCGCGTGAAGCTTGGCGCGGAAACGGCCTCAAACAGCACTTCCTCCTCTCTGATCGTATCCACCAATGTAAGGTCGCAAGACGAATCGCTTCCGGAGACGACCATGGAGGTCAGTGCAGCCGAAAAAAGCATGTTGTTCAACTCTACCGCCTGAACGCTCCCATTTCCCGACGCCCGGAAAAAGCGCTCCGCCGCCTTGTTCTGCATGATTGCGCGATGCTGAGGGCCGGTCAGGATCACCGGATCCGCCATGCTCTCCATCACCGTCTGCATCTGCGCGATGGTGACTTCCATTTCCGCGATCCGGTTGAAGTACTGCTCCGTCTTGTATAACCGGGAGAGCAGACGGTTCGCGACCTCAATAACCGTTGTCAAGCGTTTCAGGCTGGTCTTGCTATGCGCGCGCGGCAACTCGACATTCACAAGGGCTGTGAAAGACTCCAAATCGCAAACGGCGCAAACCTGCTGCCTGAACTGCACGTTACGTGAGTCCACCCCCAGGCATCCCGGACGCCGTTCACGGTCGGCCTCAAGACATGGCATAGGGCTGCGAAAGAACATGGGATGGCAGTACACGTAGGCGTCCCCACGTTTAGCCCCAGCCACAACCCGAGGCTCAAGCGCGTTTAGAACCTGCACCATTGGATTCTCTGCTGCATGCAAAGAAGACGTAAAGCGTTCGCGGAATGCGCGAGAGCAATTGCGCATTACGACTGGCCGTATCTCCGCGGCGTCATAGTTAACCGTGGCAATAAGCGCGCGCGAGTAGCCGAGTGCAGCTATCTCGTCCAGCAGCAAAGGATAGATTTCCTCCGATCGCTCAGCAGCCGCGAGGCCGAGCGACGACGTTGCACGACTCCCGGCCTCCACACGTCTTTTTGAAACACGCATTTGCGCACTGGCCATTCGCAACTTTCTACAAGCTAAGACTCGCGCTGCAAAACCTTGCGGGATGTGAGCAACGACAGCGTGGCTCGCTAGTGCAGCCAATTGGCCGGGCACTGCTCAACTTACGAAAGTTAGATGCAGTTTTACACAGCGGACTATGGAGAATTTGCCTAGGCAGAAACAACCACGAACAATCCGGATGAACATGCATGTTCATCAGCGAAAGGCCGCATCGGCGCAGCTAGAAAGACATTAAGGAACAAAGACTGCACGGCCGCAGCAATCCGCCCACAACCTCACTCGGCAGATGCTCCAGCGTGCGGCCGTGCGCTTTTCTGGGGTTCAACGCGCCTTTCGTCAGGCCTGCTGCGCCTGTACATCAACGAATTCACTCGGCGGCCATGGTCCGCTCATCACGACACGAATTTCGGGAGGCAGAGCTACTTTGCTCAGTTTCTCCCGCAGCGCCTGCGCCGAGTCGCGACGAACAAGCCCGTAGCAACGCGCGTGCTCCTCGTCGTTCCGCGTATGCCAACCCAGCGCCAAGTCGCCTGCAGCCTGCTGGAGGGCCGCGGCGGCATCGTGCAATGCCGCCTGCCGCTCTCTTGAATCCTCGGTTGCAGTCTCCTCGACTTGCTCTGGAGACTTGTTGCTGATACGCATCTCAAACTGCACAGTGCCTTCCAGTCGTTCCAGTGCAGGAACGTAGGCTTCGGCTTTGCGCCGCAGAAACGCTTCCAGTTCGTCTTCGCTTTCCAGTAACGTCACGAACCGGAATGGAATCACCGTCCCCTGCGCGAATGCCGCGTGCACAAACTCGTGGAATTGCAGCGCATCTTCGCGCACAGTCTCAGCCGTCGGCATGCCGTCCATTTCCGAATAGAAGCAGCGCAGCCCGGCGGCGGACAAGTCATGGATGGTGGCCTCGCGTACTCCAAATGCGGGCGGATGGATTTCGGCGAATTCATCTACGATGCAGTACGGCAGGATTGACATGGCTTCTCGTTCAGAGTTTCCGCGCACGGCTCATGCACGAAAGCAGATTACTTCATTGTACGGCATCGATCGACCACAAGCGCACAGACACGTCTGTCAACATGATGCAATTGTTCAACTCCGTCTATGTGCAACCATGATAAAGGGGCAGCAGCCGTGAACGCCTCAAATCGCCCACCACACTGCTGCCCCTTACAAATTACTCCCTAAGCGCTTCAGTCGCCCGTCAGAATAGCCTCTTCGTGCTCCACGTCGGCCTCTGTTACCTTGTCGCGAACACCACGGCGTCCAAGCCATGACTGGAAGGATTCCATGTACACGTAAATCACGGGTGTGATGTACAGCGTAATCAATTGCGAGAACAGCAACCCGCCGACTACTGCCAGGCCTAGTGGCCGCCGCGACTCGGCACCTGCGCCCATTCCGAGTGCGATCGGCAGCGTACCCATCAATGCAGCCATGCTCGTCATCATGATAGGACGAAAACGTACAAGGCAGCCTTCGTAGATGGCATCCGCCGGGCTCTTCCCTTCCTTGCGCTGAGCTTCCAGCGCGAAGTCGATCATCATGATGGCGTTCTTCTTCACGATACCTACCAGCATGATGATTCCGACAAACGCGTAGAGATTTAGATCGAGGTGGAACAGCCTCAGCGTCACCAAAGCGCCGAAGCCCGCTGACGGCAATCCCGAAAGGATCGTAATGGGATGGATAAAGCTTTCGTAAAGAATTCCCAGCACGATGTAGATGACGAGGATTGACAACGCCAACAACCATCCCAGTCCCTTTACGGATGATTGGAAGGCCTGTGCCGTTCCTTGGAACGTTCCCGTTACGCTCGTCGGCAACGTTTGTTTCGCGAAGTCCTGTACCTTCTGAACCGCGTCGCCCAGCGCAACGCCGGGCGCGGGGTTGAACGAGATCGTCACCGCAGGCAATTGCCCCTGGTGATTCACCGTCAATGGACCTACCGTGCGCGTCAGCTTCGCAACCGTGTTCAACGGGACCAATTGCGATCCGCCCGAAGTCGCATCCTGACCTGCGCCCGATGAACCCGCTTGCCCCGTTCCGGATGGCGGAGTCGCCCTCACATACAGCAATGACAGCGCCGTCGGATCCAGTTGGTACTGCGGTTGCACCTCCACCAGCACGCGATATGCATCGTTAGGTGCGAAGATCGTAGACACCTGCCGCTGTCCATAGGCTGAACCCAGTGCGTCTTCGATCTGCTGCGCCGTCACCCCCATTGCAGACGCTCTATCCCGATCGAAATCGACGGTGACCTGAGGATTCTTAAGTTGGAGATCGCTCGTCACGTCCTGAATTTCGGGCACGCCTTGCAGCTTAACGAGCAGTTGCTGGGATACGCTATAGAGCTCCTGCGTGTCAGGCGACTGCAGCGTGAACTGGTACTGGCTCTTGCTCGAACGTCCGCCAATCTGGATGGCCTGCGGCTCCTGCGGATAAACCTGGATCCCTGGTACTTTGGCGACGTCGCGCCGTAACTGCTGCACCACCTCACGCGCCGGCTGGCGCTCCTCACGCGGTTTCAACCGCATGAAGAAGCGTCCCGTATTGCCGCCACCGCCTCCCATCGACGACATGAACTGCTCGACATTGGAGTTCTTCGCCACTGCGGCGGCAGCGGCCTGCTGGTGGCGCACCATGTCCTGGAACGAAATTCCCTGCGCGGCTTCGGTGGGCGCGAAGAGCTGCCCTGTGTCCTCGCTCGGTAGAAAGCCCGTGGGCGTGTTCATGAACAGGAACACCGTCGCGACCAGCACGGCCATGGACACCATCAGCGTCGCAAACCGGCGCCGGATGGCAACCTTCAGAGTCGTGTCGTATAGACGAAGCAACCCCTCAAAAAAACGTTCTGAAGCAAGGAACAGCTTGCCATGCTTCTCCTGCTTATGTGATTTCAGAAAGCGGCTAGCCAGCATGGGCGTCAGCGTTAGTGATACGACACCCGAAACCAGAATTGCCGTCGTAATTGTGACTGCGAACTCATGCAACAGGCGGCCCACCAGTCCGCCCATGAACATGACAGGAATGAACACTGCCGCGAGCGAAATGGTCATCGAGAGAATGGTGAACCCGATCTCGCGCGACCCGTGCAGCGCCGCTTGCAACGGTCCTTCGCCCTGCTCCATGTGACGCACGATGTTTTCGAGCATTACGATCGCATCGTCCACAACGAAACCCACCGAGAGCGTCAGCGCCATCAGTGACAAGTTGTCAATGCTGTACCCGAGCAGGTACATCACGGCGAAGGTGCCCATGATGGACATCGGCAGGGCAAGGCTGGGAATTACAGTTGCCGACAGATTCCGCAGGAACAGGAAGATCACCATGATGACCAACCCGATAGTCAGCATCAGCGTGAACTTCACATCTCCAACCGACTCGCGAATCGACTCTGAGCGGTCGTATAGCGTATCGATATTTACAGCCGCCGGAATCTGCTGGCGGAAAGCCGGCATCAGCTCCTTGATATTGTCGACAACTTGAATCGTGTTTGTGCCTGGCTGGCGCTGTACGGCGAGAATGATGGCTCGCTGTGAGACGCCATTCTTTACGAACCAGCTTGCCGTCTTATCGTTTTCTACGCTGTCCGTTACCTTGCCCAGTTCGCCCAGGCGAATCGGGTTTCCATTCCTGTAAGCAACGATCAGCGGTACGTAGTCCGTCGCTTTGGTTAACTGCCCGTTCGACTCGATCGTGAACGCCTGGAAATCGCCGTAGAGCGTGCCGGTCGCCTGATTGACGTTGCCCTTCTGTATGGACTGGACAACCTCGTCGATTCCAACTTTGCGACTCGCGAGTGCGCTGGGATCGAGTTGCGCGCGCACCGCGTACTTTTGCGCGCCATAGACCGACACCTGCGCGACGCCGTTGATCATCGAGATGCGCTGCGCCATCGTGGTCTCGGCATATTCATCCACATCCGAAAGCCGCATCGTCGGCGAGCTAAGCACCATGTACAGGATTGGCTGGTCAGCGGGGTTTACCTTCCGGTAAGAAGGCGGCGCGGGCATGTTCTGCGGAAGATCGCGCGCGCTCTTCGCGATCATGGATTGGACATCTTGCGCGGCAGCATCAATGTTGCGATCCAGCGAGAATTGCAGGGTGATGCTCGTCGAACCCAGCGAACTCGTCGAAGTCATCGAATCGACGCCGCTGATCGTCGAGAACTGCTGTTCCAGCGGCATCGCGACCGCCGTGGACATCGTCTCCGGGCTTGCACCCGGTAGCGAGGCGTTCACCGTAATGGTCGGAAAATCCACATTCGGAAGATCGCTGACAGGAAGCAGGCGATATCCGACGATTCCGAACAACAGAATCGCGAACATCACCAATGTGGTCATGACCGGTCGTTTGATGAAAATCTCAGCAATATTCATGAATTGCTACCTCTTACGACCGTCGGCCCTAACTCCCACCGCCGCTCTCCACGTGAGATGCAAGCACTTCTCTTATCAGATTCCGCGTGTTTGAGAACGGTGCTCACGACTTTGCTCCTTCAGCACTGGCCGGAGTTGCCGCGGGTTGCGCCTCCTGCGCGGTTCGCGCATCCACGTGCGCTCCCGGAACTAGCCGCATCTGTCCGTCTGTCACCACGGTCTCGCCAGCCTGCACACCTGAGCGAACGACGATTGCGCCCTGGTACGTTGAGCCAGTTACGACAGGGCGCGATTCTGCTGTCTTATCGCTCTTCACCACGAAAACGTACGCTCCCTCCTGACCCGACTGCACGGCTTGCGAAGGAACCACCACAGCGTTTTTTTCTGTCGTCAACGTCAGAACTATGTTCGCGAACTGGCCCGGCCACAAGATGCGGTCCTTGTTTCCAAACTCCGCCTTCAGAGCAATCGTCCCCGTCGAGCGATCCACCGCATTGTCGATGAAATTGAGCCTGCCCTTGATGGGCGGCTGCTGAGAATCCGAGAATACCGCTGCTACGGTCAGTTGGCCGGCAGCAATGTATTTCTTTATCTCTGGCAGGAATTGCTCCGGGAGCGAGAACTCGGCGAGAATCGGCGTGATCTGGTTGATCGTCACCAGCGGCACATCATTCGCCTTCACGATATTGCCCTCATGTACGAGCAGGCTTCCCGTACGACCATTGATCGGGGAGTAGATCTTCGTGTATTGCAGGTTCACCTGCGCGGCTTGAACGGCGGCTCTATCGGCCGCAACAGTAGCTTGCGCTGCATCGGCCGTCGATTGCATCTGGTCGTATTGCTGCTGTGCGACCACGCCTTCCTTGAGCAGCGCCGCATAGCGAACCGCCTGCACTCGCGCATTCTCGGCTTGAGCAGCATCACGTTGCAGGTTTCCCCTTGCCCTCGCCAGTTCCGCCTCGAATGGACGCGGGTCGATCGTGAACAGGATTTGCCCCTTCGTTACGTCCTGGCCTTCGCTAAAGTGCACCTTCAGCATCTGCCCGGCTACCATCGACTTTACCTGAACGGTTGAAAAAGCTTCTACCGTGCCGATGGCGTTTAATGTCAACGGAATGTCGCGGTGTTCGGCTGACGCAACCACTACGGGGACCGGCGGTTGCGCAGCGGAAGCCTTCTTCTCCTGGCTGCACCCCGCCAGAATGGCCAACAAAAACAGTACACAGACCGCGAGCGCCAGTCTCACGACCGCGCTCCGGCGAATAGAAGAATTGCCATGCCTGCTTAGATTCATGCTTGCGTCACTTCCCTTGATTTGTTTTCGCGCAGACGGACTTTGCAGTTACGAGGCGCAGTTCGCGACTGCGTTCCTCGTTTGCGGTTCTCGAATGTGATCGGGCCGTGTTCGCGATGCCGTCTCCCGCTTTAGTTTCCTTTGAAAACATCCCTTGCAGCCAGATGGAAACCAGCGTTTCGCTCACCTCGCGTGCGTCATACTGCCGAACTTTGCTGCCTCCGAACAAATTCTGAATGAGCGAATGGTAAAAAACCATGCCAAGGAAGGCCCGCGCTGCAAGCAGCGGATCCATTTCACGCAGCGCCCCCCGGTCTATCTGCGACCGAATGTACTCGGCGAGAGCCTCATAATACTCGGCTACATACGTCTGGAAGAACCGGTGCGAGAGCGAGTGATTCTCAAGCGCGCTGAAAAGTAGCAACCTCGTCAGTGTCTGGTCTTCCGCCCTTCGCCGCAGAATCCGTTCTGAGATGCCGACGAAAGTGCTGCGCAGGTCGTCGCCTTCCGCAAGCGCTTCGCACAGTTGCGCCTTGCTTCGGCCCGTACGGCACTTCAGATCGATGACCGCCCAGTACAACTCTTCTTTAGAAGGAAAATGCCGGAAGATTATAGCCTCGTTGACATTCGCGCCTTGCGCGATCTCGCGCGTGGTCGTGCCTTCAAAACCTTGCCTCGCAAATATCTCGGTAGCCACCTCCAGTATCTGGTGGCGCCTGTCTTCCGACGAAAATCTTTGTTGTGCAGTGCTCATAGTAAGTGATTACTTACTTTATTTAGATGCAACTCCCTCGTCAAATAGCTCGTCAAGGGTCACAATTCTGCCGGGGCACACTTCCCCATCTGTTTCGGACGTGCCAGCATGTGAAAAGAAATCAACCACTCGCAGAAAAATATAATCAGATAGGTGTTTGTGGGAACTGCTCCCCATATCGTGATCGTCGGTGGCGGGTTCGCTGGCCTGTACGCCGCGCGTGCTCTCGCCAAGGCTTCCGTTCGGATTACGCTTTTGGATCGTAAAAACCACCACACGTTCCAACCGCTCCTATACCAGGTAGCGACGGCCGGCCTCTCGCCGGGCGAGATTGCCGCACCCATCCGGTCTATCCTGCAGAAACACGGGAATGTGGAAGTGCTGCTGGGGGAAGTCATTGGGTTCGATCTCGACCATCAGCAAGTTACATTGCAGGACGGCGGAATCGACTACGACTGCCTGATTGTCGCGGCCGGAGCCACTCACGCCTACTTCGGACACGATGAGTGGGCGCCGTATGCTCCTGGCCTCAAAACACTCGAAGACGCAACGGAGATTCGCAGGCGCGTCTTGCTCGCCTTTGAGCTTGCAGAGCGCCGCGCTCGTCTACAGCACAAGCAGGAACAGCTCAATATCGTCGTCGTAGGCGGAGGCCCCACAGGAGTGGAGCTCGCCGGGGCGCTGGTCGAGATCGCCCGGCGTGCATTGGCGTCTGACTTCCGGTCGATAAACCCGGCACTCGCGCGCATCATCCTCGTTGAAGCCGCGCCGCGCATCCTCAGCACCTATCCCGAGGACCTTTCGCGCAGCGCCGAAGATCAACTGCGATCGCTTGGAGTGGAGGTGCGGACAAATGCTATGGTGACCGGCGTCGGTCCGGACCACATCCAACTCGGCAAAGAGCACCTGCCTGCGGCCGTGACGTTGTGGGGCGCAGGCGTGGCGGCATCCCCGCTCGGACGCCAGCTCGCGGTGGCGGCATCCGTTGGCGGACGCACCTCCGTCCCACTCGACCGCGCAGGGCGCGTGATTGTAGGGCCCGACCTCACCCTCCCCGGACATCCCGAAGTTTTCGTTGTGGGCGATCTCGCGTCCGCCAGGTACGCAAATGAAAAGCCAGTCCCAGGCGTGGCGCCTGCTGCCATTCAGATGGGGGAGTTCGCCGCTCAATGCATCATCAACGATTTGCGCGGACGGCCTCGCGCGGTCTTTGACTATCGCGACAAGGGTTCGCTCGCCACGATAGGGCGCAAGGCGGCCGTCGCGGAGTTTGGCACGCTTCATCTAAGCGGCTTCGTCGCCTGGTTAGCGTGGCTGTTCATTCACATCTTTTTCATTATTGGATTCAAAAACCGCATTCTCATAATCTTTGAGTGGGCCTGGGCCTACTTCACCTACCAGCGCGGAGCACGCCTCATCACCGGGAGCACGGATGAAGTAGCGCCTGTCATAGAACATGTACGGCCGAGCGAATTTCCCAAGGATCAACCGCTTCATAGTTGAATCCTGAGCTTCGCGGTTACGTAGTGCAATGAGTAAACACTAACAAGCCCTCGGACATGCTTACCGAGGGCTTGTTGCTTATGCCTTATTTGTCTGCTGTCCCAATCCTGGTTGAGACCGTTACCTAATGATGCGCCTGACATAGTAGCCGGCCGAAGCGAGGCCCATGCCGAGGAGGCCAAGCAGAGGGAGTTCAGAGCCCGTCCGTGGCAAACTTGTGGCACCCTGATTTTGCGCGGACTGAGCAGACTGGTCGCCCACCCCACTTCGATCGCTCGTCATCGAAGTGCCCGACTGGCTTGCGGCATTTTGATCAGTCGTGCTCGTAGCACCGCTCGTCGCGGCATTTTCGTTCTGCTGCGTCTCCGAGGCCGATTCCGAGGCCGATGGTTGCGAGCTGACCGCGCCTGCCGTTGATTCTGAGGTACTCATGCCGGTATTGCCGGCAGTGTTGCCCGCCGAATTGTCTGTCGTACCGGACGGTGGTGCAGAGGTAGCTGATTGCTGCGGGGCCGTGCCCGTGGTGCTGGTAGCGGCCTGCGTACTGCTTTGCGTACTGCTTTGAGCGCTACCGGAAGTTGTTTGCGTATTTGGCGGCGATGTCGTCGACGTGCTGCTTGGCGGAGACATGTCCAGTCCAGACGTCGTTCCTGCGGGGTTCGCGGCTGAACGGCGTGCTGCTGGAGGGGCGACTGTGCTGCTGCTCGCTGATCCCTGATCACTGCCAGCGGCCGAACCGGCACTCCCTGTCTGTGCCAGCGCTATGCCCGCCGCGAGTAATGCCATCGATGTTAAGTAAGCGATCGTCTTCATGCCGAACTTCTCCCTTGGGTGTTGCTAAACGAGGTTTTCCTTTTAGCCACTCAACCATTGAGAATTTGAGTTTAAGTCGCCGGCATTGGTTGTCGCGCCAGAAACGTTGAAGGACATATTCACGAGTTGCCGGCGCTTATTGGTCTGCTCTCTTTCCACAGGAAGGCAGTGCGTTCTGCATCTCTGTGGGGAAGCGACTTTCGGGCCAACAATGGGCGAAGCCGCTATAATTCACCTATCTTGGATTCCCGAATCTTGGCGACGAAGTATTTCCGCTACTCGGTTCTATTGCTTGCCGTAGCTCTGCTGGCTGGGATTGCGGTGGCGCAGGTGAGCCCGCATGGCGCGCAGACCATCGTGGTCCTGCCCTTTGAAAACGGGTCGCGCGCACCTGGTTTGCAGTGGATTAGCGAGGCATTTCCGGAGGTACTCGGCGCAAAGTTGGCTTCCCCGATGCTGTACGTAATCAGCCGCGAAGACCGCATCTACGCCTTCGATCGTCTCGGGATTCCAGCTACTGTGCATCCCTCTCGCGCCACCCTCTACCGTATTGCCGAGCAGATGGATGCCGACTACATCGTGCTCGGCGAGTACAACTTCGATGGGCGCACATTCAGCGCACAGGCACAGGTACTCGACATGAAGCGCTTGCGCCTGTCAGACGCGACACGCGCGTCCGGTCCGCTGCCGACACTGCTCGACGTGCAGCGCACTATCGCGTGGCAACTGCTGAAAACGATCTATCCCGAGACGTTGCTTGCGCGCGACGAGTTCCTGAGGAACGATCCCCCTACTCGCCTCGATGCCTTCGAGAACTACATTCGCGGTGTACTCGCGGGAACCCGCCAGGAGAAGACTCGGCATTTTCGCGAAGCCGTCCGCCTGAACCCGCAGTACACGTCGGCAATCCTGCAACTTGGCAAGACGTACTACGCGGGACGCGAGTACGAATCAGCCGCATCCTGGCTATCCAAGGTTCCGAAGAACCATCCAGCTTCCAGCGAAGCCAATTTCCTGCTCGGGCTGACAAACTATTACCAGGGACAATTCGAGAAGGCCGAAGCTGCCTTTCGCGTGACCGAGCGGAATGTGCCACTCACGGAGGTTTACAACAACATCGGCGTCGTACTGAGCCGTCGCGGACGCAGGACTGCGATTGAGTACTTCCAGCGCGCAGTCCAGGCCGATCCTAACGATATCGATTACCGCTTCAACCTCGGAGCGGCTTTATACAAAAACGGAGACATTGCAGGAGCTACACGGCAACTTCGAGAGGCCGTCGCCCGCCGTCCTGCCGATGCGGAGGCCAAGCAACTCCTGGATTCGCTGGTAAGCGGGTCCGCCGCCAATCTTGCCAAACCTGAGACCCCGGGGACAACACCCGCGGTGAGCGCTAGTTCACCGGCAAAGGTTCCAATGGAGCGCATTAAGCGAAACTACGACGAGACCTCATACCGGCAACTCGCGCTGGAAGTGCAGAACGCGATGGAGCAGGCGCTGGAGAAGACCGACCCGCGAACACACGCGGCAGCCCACGTGGAACGCGGACGCGAACTGCTGAACCGCGGGTTCACGATGGACGCGGAGAGAGAGTTCCGTGAGGCGATTATGCGCGATCCGGTCAATGCCGGAGCACATGCAGGCATGGCGCGCGTAGCGGAGGTGAATGGCAACGTCGCAGTCGCGCGTTCAGAGGCCGATGCCGCGCTTCGACTGCAACCGATTGCGGATGCATACGTCGTGCTCGGCAATCTTGACCTGAAGGACAATAATGTAGATAGCGCTTCTGAAAACGCTGATCGCGCACTACGCTTGGAGCCTGCAAATCCCGCCGCTGTGGCGCTCAGGCGTTCCATTACCACGCGAAGGGCAGGAGTACCAGAACCGGCACAGCGCTAGAGACAGCGACAGAAAGCCGCAATTTCGGAAACGCAGGAGTCGTCTATGGCTGCCTCAGCGATCCTCACGATATTCCATCGCAAGTTACGCACGTACTGTGTACTGGCACTCATGCTTGCATTCGCAACCGCCAGTCAAGCTGACATCCTGAAAGTGAAGGTGGATGGAACCATCCACCCCATTACTGACGAGTTCATCGGACGCGTGCTGGAACAGGCCAAACAACAAAAGGCCGATGCTGTACTGATCGAGTTGCGCACGCCGGGCGGGTTGGTCGACTCCACCCGCGATATCGTCGAGAAGATGCTGGCGTCTCCCGTGCCGGTGATTGTGTACGTCTCGCCGAGTGGAGCGCGGGCGGCTTCGGCTGGATTCTTTCTGTTGCAGGCCGCAGATGTGGCAGCGATGGCACCTGGGACCAATACCGGAGCGGCGCATCCGGTCACGCTCGGCGGCGGCAAAATCGATGACGTGATGAAGTCGAAGATGGAGAACGATGCCGCGGCCTTTATGCGATCGTTCGTGTCGAAACGTGGTCGCAACGTGGAAGTCGCCGAGAGTGCGGTTCGTGAATCGAAATCGTTCACGGACCAGGAAGCGCTCCAGCAGAAACTAATCGACGTGGTCGCGGCGAGCGAGCAGGATCTCTTCAGCCAACTGGACGGCCGCACCATCCACCGTTTCAATGGCGACAGCGTAACGCTGCATCTCGCCAGCAAACCCGTGCACGAAGTTCCAATGTCGTTGAAGCAGAACATTCTCGGCTGGCTGATGGATCCGAATATCACGTTCCTGATCCTCGCCGTCGGCGCGCTCGCCCTCTATGCGGAGTTCAATAATCCCGGCGCAGTGATTCCCGGAGTTGTCGGACTCATTTTTATCCTGCTGGCGATCTTCGCACTCAACCTGCTGCCGACTCGCTATGCCGCACTCACGCTGATATTGGCCGCTTTCATTCTGTTCGCGTTGGAGGCGAAGTTTGCGACGCACGGTGTGCTCGGTATTGGCGGCGTAGCGGCGCTTACGCTTGGAGGCCTGCTGCTTGTGGATGGACCGATTCCGGAGATGCGCGTGAAACTGTGGACGGCGCTCGGTGTAAGTATTCCGCTTGGAATGATCACAATTTTTCTCATGACCATCGCGCTGCGAGCGCACTCGAACAAGGTGGTCACCGGGACTCAGGGCCTTGTCGGAGAACTGGGCGTAGCGCAAACGGCAATTGCGCCGGAAGGCAAGGTGTTCGTGCACGGAGAAATTTGGAACGCTCGCTCGTCCGGCGACCTGCTACCGGGTGCTTCTGTGATAGTGACAAAGGTGGATGGCCTGCACCTGGATGTTGAAGCGGTTCCGGATGTCTCCGCAGCGGAGCACCGAACCTAGCGGGCGCGGTGTTCCCTACCACCCCAATTATGCAGCTTGCGCAAGCATCGTCGCGGATGCTTTGTACCTATCGCACACATAGTGCAACGTACCTGCCGTCTTTCTTGCCAGTTAATTGCAAAGGAATACGAGAGAACCGCCACGTTTACCCCAACGGTCGGCCCTATAATTAGCGCCACGGGAGGCGACGCCATATGAGCGTTCGCGAACTGATCGACCGGATAGGCGGCCAGGTAGCAGACAAGGTGACGGTGCGAAGCGTCTTCGGAGAACCGTACCAGCTTGGCGAAAAGACAATCATTCCTGTGGCGCGCATCGGTTTTGGCTTCGGGGCCGGCGCTAGCCGGAAGAACGGTGGCGCGGAAGATGTTCCATGCGGCGGAGGTGGCGGGGGAGGCACTATCCCACTCGGAGTGCTCGAGGTAACGAAAGAGCGCACGCGGTTCATTCACTTTACGAGTCTGCGAAATTTGGCAGCAGTGGCGATGGCAGGCATCATTTTCGGCTGGTGGATGGGGCGGCGCGATAGCTAACGCAGCATAGCGGAATGAAGGCGAGGATTGTATGTACCTGAACGAGGCTTACCTGCGATACAATCCGCGCGAAGCTTTCCCCGTCGAAAACCGAATTTCTGGAGGCAAGGCGTGAACTTGTTCGTTCTCATCGTTGTGTTCGTTGTAGGTTTTTACCTGCTCAGTTCCATCAAGATTCTTTCTGAATACGAACGCGGCGTTATATTCCGCCTCGGCCGCTTGCTGCCTGCGCCGAAAGGCCCCGGCATCATCCTGGTGTTTGCGCCCATTGACCGCATGGTGCGGGTGGACCTTCGCCAGATCGCATTCGACGTGCCGCCGCAAGACATCATCACCCGTGACAACGTCACGCTGAAGGTCAACGCGGTGATCTTCCTGCGCGTCGTAGAACCACGGCGTGCGGTCACCGAGGTGATGAACTATCAGTACCAGACCTCGCAGTTCGCGCAAACGACGTTACGTTCCGTGCTCGGCGAAGTTGAATTGGACGAACTGCTAGCTCATCGCGAGAAGATCAATCTGCGCCTCCAGTCGATTCTAGATATGCACACCGATCCGTGGGGCGTGAAAGTCGCGAACGTTGAAGTGAAGCAGGTTGATCTGCCGGAAGGCATGATGCGCGCGATGGCGAAGCAGGCCGAAGCGGAGCGCGAAAAACGTTCGAAGATCATCCATGCCGAAGGCGAGTTCGCAGCGGCGCAGCGCCTCATTGACGCGGCGCACCTGCTGCAACAGGAACCCGCCAGTATGCAATTGCGTTATTTGCAGACGCTGACGGAAATTGGCGTGGAGAAGAACACAACCATCGTATTCCCGCTGCCCGTCGATCTGCTCGCCGGGTTTAGCAAAATGGTCCAGACGCAAGCCGCAAAGCTAGAGAAAGAGTAGGGCCGTCTGGAGGAGTTGGAATTAGCAGGTATGAGTGAGAACTATGAGTGAGAACTACGATACTGAGATCACGTTGGGCATTGGCCGATTAGTGATTTTGTTTTTCGGCCTCGTGATCCTGTGTGGAGTCTTCCTGGGCGTGGGCTATACGCTCGGGCGCAACGCGGCGCAGACCGAACCGATTGCAGCAGCGGATGGAGGTAGCACATCCCAGCCTGCATCCGGCGCGACGAAGCCAACTGCTGGACAGTCAGGCTCTTCTAAAGCTGCCGAGTGCCCTGAGGGGGAGACTTGCAATCTTTCCGCCGAAGGAGTGCAAGCCCAGGACCTCACTTTCTACAAGTCTGTCGAACAGAAAGATGCGAACCCGCAACTTACCCCGCAGGAGGCCGCGAAACCCGAGAAGAGCAGTACGCCGGAGATGAAGGTTGTAACCGGCACCGGATATATGGTGCAGGTGGCGGCGGTGAGCAAGCGTGAAGACGCCGAGGTGCTGACCGACGCGCTGCGACGGAAGCAATACCCGGTGGTGATCACGAATGCACCGACCGACAAGCTGTTCCACGTACAGCTTGGACCGTTCGCGGAGTTGAAAGACGCCGAATCCGTGAAGGGTCGCCTCGTGCGCGATGGATATAACCCGATCGTGAAGCGATAGTGCTACACAAGAATCCTGCAATGAACCGAGCCTCGCCCCGTGCGAGGCTTTTCTTTGATTGGACGCACTTCACTCCGCTTAAAACACCAGATTGACACGTGTGAATTTCTTCCAGTAGGGTCAGAGAATGAAAGCGGCTACCGACGAACTAAGCCTCGAATTGCGCGCTGTGGGTGATCCGGCGCGGCGCGAAATTCTTAAGATGCTGAATGAAAACAAACAGCGCTTGCTACGCAAGCCTGCTGAGTTGTGCGCTGGCGACATCGAGCAGCGGCTTGGGTTGGCACAACCGACCATCTCACACCACATGCGCGTGCTGCGACATGCAGGCCTGGTCGATGCGCGCAAGGTCGGGACCTTCATGTGGTATCGGCGCAATGAGGCGGCACTGCGAAAGATGCGGCGGGAATTGGCCGCAGTCTAGAACTTTGGCAGCGTTGCACTCCCAGATTGTCAGCGTGTAAGAAAGGGCGCTCACACGAGCGCCCTTGTTGCTTGCAGCGAGACTTGCCTAACGAGAGACGGCGGCGAAGAGATCCGAGGACAGCAGTGATTGGAATTTCTTGTCGTCAGACTTGAAATGAATCTGCAGGCGCGCACTGTCTGAATCTACGCTCATGCTGTCAAGTGCCATCTTTTCGACCGCGGAGGCGTTCATCTTCTTGTACAGGACGCCGGCCTTAAGCAGCGACGATAAAGTGGCGGCGGTCATGCTATCCGAGGTGATGACATCAAGATCGAAATTGACGCCACGCGAGAAATCCATGGTGTAGCGCGAGCCTATTAAGCGCTTTTTGACGGTGTCGTAATCCGCCAGCCTGGAGGCATCGCCGAGAATGGAACGCAGCATGTTCTGCGTGCCGCGCTGGTCCAGGATGCTCCAAACGGGACCGCTTTCGACGGCTGCGATAAGGTCCGTAAGCTGCGAGTTGCTGTTCAGGCCTTCGGCCTCGCCGTCGCGGGAATCGATGGCTTCATGCACGGCAACGGATTCCCCGAAGAGCAACGTGTTCTCGTCGAGAAAGCTCATGACCATCCCGGTGCCAGTCGGGTAGATCAGGGCCTGCCGATACTTCTGCGGACGGATTTTGCGCTGCTTCATCCTCAAGACAATCTTCTTCGTCGGGAACTGGCCTTGTGCAATGCCTACGGCGCGGACCGACTGCCTGGAGCGGAACGAGGCGAACGTCAACTGCTCGACGTCGTTGTCCGCGATTCCCATAGTGCGAAGAGTTGTCTCGAACTCCTTCAGGTTCTCGGGCAGAACACGCGCCTTCAGCGCCATCGCCGTTTCGGAATTGCGCATCGCGCGATAATCCACCGAGATGATCTGCTGAACCTGCGAAGGAATGACGGCGCGCGCATTCGTACCCAACGGCGCAGCCAGTGCAGAAAGAGAGATCACGAAAACGAGCGATACGATGAGGAGCGAGCGCTTCATGCGCATGATTGTACCTGAATCCTATCTTAGACGAGATGCTGCTGAAGCTTACGTTAGTTGCTTGTCTCCCGGAAATAGGGACAAACACCTGAGACTGACTCAGGTGTTTGTCATGCGGCTACCTGGATGCTGTGGCGCTGCCGCTACTCAACTTTCATCCACGTAAAACAGCGACTTTGCCGCGCACTTGGGACGCGAAGGCTTCATCTTCGAAGCCCTCCAGGTTTATCTCTACGTTTGCCAGGGCACCTTCGAGAGCTGCGTTGGAGAGCGATGTCGCGACCGTCAGGTCAGAAGCCATTTTAGGATTAGTGATTGGCTTGAGAGAGTTTACGATCTCGCCGATTTCGCGGGCGCGCTCTGCGACTCGCAACGGGACATTGATAGCCTGCCTGGTTGCGGCATTCACCGCACCAGCACCGTTCGGATTGTCTCGTGCGGCTTTGAAGGCCGCCACCAGCGCGCGATAAGCTTCCGCGTCTTCGTCGACTGCCGTCTTGAGTTCTTCACGGATGGCGGAGAGTCGCGCGATGGCTTGGCTGTGTTCAGCTTCGTACTGAGCGTAAGCTTTCTTGCCGCGCGACATGCCTGCAACCATCGCGCCAAGAGCGGCAGCCATGGCACCCGCTGCGGCGGATGCGCTGCCTCCTCCGGGGACAGCAGTAGGCGCGGCCAGTTGTTCAACAAATGGCTCAATGCCGGCGCGGAGTCCGCCAACAGCCATCTTGCCACCCATCACGGCGGCAAGTCGATTCTCAAGGATGAGCGACGAATCGAAGTTCTCGATCTGCAGGAACCATTCGGCCGCATCTTCCAGAGACTTTTTCGGGATGAGACCGACGATCTCGCTCGAGAGTGGCATGACGCCGTAACGCGCCGCTTCCCTCTTCACGAATTCGTAAACCCGAGCAATGGGTGTCTGATCGGTGTCGGTCAGGTTCATGGAAACCTGCGCGAGACCGCGTACCGGAATGCCCATGCCCTTCACGTAGCGCAGGCCGCCGTTGGAGAATCGCACGGCCTTGCCGACCTTCTTGGCGACATCGACGTCGGTGGTATTGAGATAGACGTTATAGGCGACAAGGAACTTGCGCGCGCCGACAACGGTAGCACCGGCCGTGGGATGCACGCGCGGTTCGCCGAAATCGGGACGGCGATCGGGATTGGTGCCAATATCGTCGCGGATGCCTTCGAACTGGCCACGGCGTATGTTCTCGAGATTCGTGCGCTCAGGCCGCTGCGCCGCCGCTTCATAGAGATAGACAGGAATTTGGAAGCGCTTCCAAATCTGCTCGCCAACCTGCTTCGCCATCTGCACGCAATCTTCGATGGTGAGACCTTCGATCGGAATGAACGGCACAACGTCGGTTGCTCCCATGCGTGGGTGGGCGCCTTGGTGTTTCGTGAGATCGATAAGTTCCGACGCGCGTCCGACGCCGCGAAGTACGGCTTCCATCATCGGCTCGCGTTCACCAACTAGGGTGACGACACAACGGTTGTGGTCGGCGTCCATCTCGCGATCGAGAAGGTAAACGCCATCCATCTTCATGGCTTCAATGATTGCGTCGATTTTTGCCTTATCGCGGCCTTCGGAGAAATTTGGTACACATTCGACTAGCGTGGGCATAGACAACAAGGATAAAGCCAGCGTCGGTTGTCAGCAATCGGGATTCAGTTATGAACGTTCACTGGTGACGTGCAGCACTAAGCGCCGCTACTTGAACCAGGTGTATCCGACGGTGGCAACCAGTGCCGCGTTGATACCGGGATTGTAGTTGCCGATCGAGGCGTTGGAGATATGCGTGGCGCGAAGATTGAAAGAAACAGCCTGGCGCGAGCGGGTAGAGATGTGAGCACCGACTCCAGCGCCAGAGCCGAAGTTGACCGTAGATGTGTCGCCTGCTGGAAAGTCTTCGCGGGTGAAGATGCCGGAGCCGAAGACTTCGAAGAATGGCACCACGCGGCGGTGCGCCGTGAAGTTCCACTTCAACAGTACGGGCGTGATCGCCGCTCCGTAGAACGTGCGACCCTGGGTGAAGAAGCTGTACACCGGCACGACTTCCCCGCCAAGTTCGAAGGTGCCGCGCATGATACCGCGCGAATGTTCGCGGCTCATGACATGGCCGACGCGCACACCGGCGTTGACGATCCGTACCGGCGGATGGTCGGCCACTCGTGCCCCGCCGCCCGCAAACACGCCAAAATTCCAGCCCGGTTGCCGTGCGGGAGCTTCGCTCTGCGCTACGAGGTTTCCGGTAAGACAGACGACGACTGCGAAGCTGAACAGCAGGCTACGAGTGTTCACTGTGCACCTCGGGAACTTTGCTGAACCCATCTGAATGCAGGAGAGGAAAGTAGCAGGTTCCGGCCACGTTTGCGAGTAGTTTGCGCCAAAACAAGAAAAGCCGCCTTGTGGGCGGCTTCTGCGATCCAGCGCGACTTAACCAGCGACTTCTTCCAGCGTTTTCTGATCCAGGTCGAAATTCGAATAGACGTGCTGAACGTCATCCTGATCTTCGAGTGCTTCGAGCAGGCGGATCATCGTGTTGGCCTGGTGTCCTTCCAGCTTGATGTAGTTCTGCGGGACCATGCCAATTTCTGCTGCTTCGGGCGTTATGCCAGCCTTCTTGACGGCCTCAAGCACCGCCTCGTAAATGGAAGGATCGCAAAGAATTTCCCAGTTTTCGTCGTCGTCCTTCAGATCGTCGGCGCCGGCCTCAAGCACGATGTTCATCAAATCGTCTTCCTTGGCGGCCAACTTGGGGACGATGATATCGCCCTTCTTGTGGAACATCCACGCGACAGAACCTGCTTCGCCCATGTTCCCGCCGTTTTTGCTGAAGGCGTGACGCATTTCACTGACCGTGCGGTTGCGATTGTCTGTGGTCACTTCTACGAGGACTGCAACGCCGCCCGGGCCGTATCCTTCGAACGTGATCTCTTCGTAGTTAACGCCGGGAAGTTCACCGGTGCCCCGCTGGATGGCGCGCTTGATGTTGTCGGCCGGCATGTTCTCGGCCTTGGCAGCCGCGACGGCAGTTCGCAGGCGGGGATTTTTTTCGACATCGCCGCCGCCCTTGGCGGCCATAGTGATTTCCTTAATCAGGCGAGTGAAAATCTTCCCGCGTTTAGCATCAAGCGCGCCTTTCTTGTGCTTGATGGTGGCCCATTTTGAATGGCCAGACATATGGAACCTCGTCGTATGAAGGATTTCAGGACTCGGAAAGAGAACCCGATAAGTGCCGCAAAAGGGTGCGGACAACGCCGGATTATAACACGCTACTAAGGGTGAACTCCCCTGAGCTAATGGGCAGAGCGGGCCTTCTTGCTTTAACCGCTGAGAGTCGGCGTTGCTGCGAAGCGGATTTCCCAGGGTATTCAGCTTTGTCACTGACCCGGGTTCCCGCGCAGCAGCACAGCAGTACCTCAGCGGCTAAACAGGCCGCTGCACAACTTGATTCTTTGAAGGGGCACGCCTTCAGGCGCGCCATAAATCGCAGTGAATGGAGAGCGGCTTTTAGCCGCTAAGGGTAATGTCAGAGTTGCGAATCACGATCCTCCGGGCGGCGGGGCGGCAGAACGACTCCCTGCACGGAGCGAACTGGTTCAGTTGGGTGGCGTCTGCGGTAGGCATAGAAGATGGCGAGCAACGGCGGGGCAAGCAGCACGCCCCAGAATGGGATGATAAAGCCGAGGACGATTGGGACAAGAATCGACGCCCAGGTCGGCACGCGGTTCTGCCGCTTCATGAGGTACGGTTGCAGCACAAGTCCGTCAGTTAAGGCTATAACGGCGTAGGTGATGAGCAGGGCTACAAAGCGCTCCCACCCGGCGCCGGTGAACAACAGGGCCATTGCAGGACCGATAAGGGTAAGAATTGGGCCGAAGTTAGGAATGAATTGGAAGACCCCGCCGAGGAGAGCCCAGAGAACAGCCAACGGCACGTGCAGCAGCAGTAGCCCAATGAGCCATAAGGCGGCAACGACCAGCGAGTCATAACACTGGGCTATGAACCAGTTCCTAAGGGCCGTCGTGGTGGTCCGGACGTGATAGCGCATGTCCACCTTCCTTTCGATGCTCATGCGAGTCATGAAGCTGAACAATCGCCAATGTCACCGAAGTTAGTGCGCGTGTAATCCTTCGCTGGCGGAATTCGTCCATAGTGTAGGGCATAAGTTGTAGGGCATAGCGTATTGAGCGAAATGGTCAATCCGATGGCGGTGGCGAGTCCCGCAGCAGCGAGTCCAACCCTGCGAGGGATCGCGTTGGAGGACTTCGACGGCCTGATGCGAAATCACCAGCAGCGGGTGTACCGCGTGCTGCTGGCTCTGCTACGCGACGCCGATTCGGCGGCCACTCTTACGCAGGACTGTTTCGTCCGCGCATTCGAAAAGCGCGCGAGCTTCCGTGGCGAGGCAAGTGTGGAAACGTGGCTGGTGCATATCGCCGTAAACCTGGCACGCGATCACATGCGCAGCCGCCGGCAAGGGTTCTGGCGGCACCTGTTCGCCAGCAACACCCATTCGGCCTGTCACGACCAGGCAGACGCGCACGAGTTGGCGTTGTGCGTGGAAGATGAGCGGCCTACGGCTGAACGGGTTCTACTCGCGCAGGAGAAAGCTGCGGCCGTGTGGACCGTCGTGGAGACGCTCTCGCCGCAGCAGCGTGAGGTGTTCGTGCTGCGCTTTGTCGAGGAGCTTTCGCTCGAAGAGATAGCGCATGCCCTGGGACTGAAAACCGGCACCGTGAAGACGCATCTGTCGCGCGCAACCGCAACGGTGCGGGGACGACTAAAGGAGTCTGGCAGTGAGTAGCGAGTTCGAAGATTTCAAAGATGCCGGCGGGAATGACGCGAAATGCATTGCGGGATTCGTAACTGCATTCCGTGAGACCGTGCATGCCGAAGCGAGCAGGCCAGAGTGGTTCTGGGCAGCGCAACGAGCTCAGATACGGTCTAGCCTTGGCGCGTACCACGGCGGCTCCGCCCGCTGGGCGCTGGCTTCCCTGCTCGCGATCCTTGCGCTTGGGGCTGCGATGTTGCTTGCGGGCCCCGGCAAGCCATCGGAAAGCGTTGCGACCGCACAGCCGGACCCGGATGACATCCTGATGCAGCAAGTTGTGGACGCGACCAGCGCGGCTATGCCGGACGCACTGTTACCAGCGAGTCTTCTCGCGCAGGAAGTGGGAAAAGGATTTGAAGCCGGCGGTGGCCGGCAATAAAGGAGAAGCACGATGAAGAAGGCGATTCTGTGGACGTTCGTAATGATGGGCTTGACCGTTTCGGCCAACGCACAAGCGACGCCGCAACCTGATGCTCCGGCCGCCCCTGGGCCGGCGACAGTAGGACCTCATGCGCGTATGGAGATGAACGCGCCAGAGGCGCAAAAAGGCGATGGCGGTGACCTGCAGTCTCAAGGGCAGAAGCCCAGGAAGATGAAGATGACCAAGATGAAGCGCAGTTTTGCCCCGCCGACACCACCTCCGCTGCCGCGCATCCCGCGAGCCTGGTGGAAAGATTCGGAGATGGCGAAGGAGCTAAATCTAACGGATCAGCAGAAGAATCAACTTGAGCAGGCGTTTATTCAGAATCGACTCAACCTTATCGACCTGCGTGCGGCAGTGGAGAAAGAGGAGACTAAGCTGCAACCATTGATTGGGGCTGACAAGATCGACGAAGGTCAGATCAACGCACAGCTCGACGCACTTGTCGCGGCACGGGGCCGCCTGGAGAAAGCAAGTGCGCTGATGAGTGTCAACATGCGCAGGGTGCTAACGCAGGAGCAATGGAAGAAACTGCAAACCATGCAGAGTGACCGTACGCCCAGGCCACCTCGTGCGCCCAAGGCTCCGAAACGTATGCGGTACGAAATGCCAGGCATGACCGAACTTCCGCCGGAACCTCCAACAAAGCCCATCTAACGACGGCGGTTTTGAGAAGCCGTCTACGCTGAAAACGAAAACGTCCGTCCCCATGGCGGGCGTTTTCGTTTGCTCGAACAATAATCTATTCGGAAACACTCGGGGAAGGAGAGGCAATGCTGGCGTGAACGCGAGCAGCAACCTGCACGCGTGTGTGGGCAGGGACAGGTCTATTCTGCGTGCTAAACTTTGGAGTAGCTTCCCTCTAGGATCAGTGCATGAAATTTGGCGTCATCATCTTTCCCGGATCCAATTGCGATCACGACGCGTTTTGGGCGTTTTCGCAGGTATTCCAGCAGCCCGCCACTATGCTGTGGCACGAGTCGCACGATCTTGAGAACTGCGATGTAGTCATCGTTCCCGGCGGCTTCAGCTATGGCGATTATTTGCGCACGGGTGCTATCGCAAAATTTTCTCCCGTAATGGAGAGCGTGCGGAAGTTTGCCCAGGGTGGCGGGTTGGTGATGGGGATTTGCAACGGCTTCCAAATCCTCTGCGAAAGCGGCCTACTTCCCGGCGCACTGATGCGCAACCAAGGCTTGAAGTACATCTGCAAGCCAGTGACAATTCGCGTGGAGAACAACGAAACTCCGTTCACGCACCTGTGCCGCAAGGGCGAAGTGCTGGAAGTGCCGATCGGACATATGGAAGGCAACTATTTCTGCGACGAGCCAACACTGAAGCAGTTGCACGATCAGAATCGCATCGTCTTCCGTTATGCCACGCCCGCAGGCCAAATCTTGACGGAGGCGAATCCGAATGGATCGCTGGACAACATTGCCGGTATTTGTAGCGAAGGACGTAATGTGCTCGGCATGATGCCGCATCCCGAACGCGCCAGCGAAACAGCCCTGGGAATGACCGACGGCTTGCGGATCCTGGAATCCCTTGTGAAGGCCGAAGTGCTACAGAAATAGTTTTTTGAGCACGCGAGTTGCGATTTGAATCACAACGGCACCCTTCGAGGTGCCGTTTTGATTTAGGAAGTCATGGCACTTTGTCAATTCGTTTCAGCCGCTCGTCTCGCTATCCATCCCCGTACCTATTTGCGCCATCTCAAAGCACTGTGGTAGTCCCAACAAAAGGGGGATCTCTATGAAAATAAAGTGGCTCATAGTTGCGCTGGCGCTGATGCTGGCGTTCAGTATTGCCTGCACCAGCAACAGGAATAAAGCCGGCAACCTGAAGGACGACACAGTGAAGAATGCATTAGCGCAGGCTGGCTACGATGACGTGCGGGTGGACATTGACAACGATAAGGGTGTTGTCACACTGAATGGTAATGTCAAATCCCAGGAAGACAAGAGCCGGGCCGAGCAGGTGGCGCGAAGCGTAGCGGCAAAGTACGTAGTAGCCAACGAGTTAGGTGTTCGTCCGGAGGGCGCAGAAGGCGAGGCTCGGAAAGTAGAATCGAACCTCGACGACGCTATCAAGAGCGACTGGAAGGCCCTCGAGGCGAAGATGAGCTGGGAGAATCAGCACATCAACGCCGACGTCAAAAATGGTGTGCTGACTCTGAAGGGCGATGTAGATACACCCGGACAACGCGCTGAAGTCGAGAAAGCAGCAGCAAAACTTCCACATGTTCAGCAGGTTGTGAATGAACTTGAAGTAAAGAGTGCAAAGCACAGCAAGAAAGCCGCGAGCCAAACGGCAAGCGATTAACCTGAAACCGCGGAGGGACGGCCGTACAGACTGCTGAAGTCCATATCGGGTCATCCTGAGGTCACGCTGCCTTTGGCGGGACCGAAGGATCTGCTTTGTTTGTGAACAGCAGATCCTTCGCTACGCCGTCCCGCATATTCCCGCGGTCCGGTCTGGACTTTTTTCAGCAGCCTGTGCGGCCGTCGCTCAGTTTCTGGATATGCCGCCAGTCAGGCGCCCACCCGCTTTCTGAAAATAACGATTCAGAGGTTACGCCTTCGGCTCCTGAAATGCTTCCTTGTTCACGACGAAAGGCATCTTTTGTATATCGCCGCCGTGCGTGCCTTCGAGCACGTCGATGAGGCCCTGCGCGCAACGTCCAGCCATACCCTTGTTGGGATCGGTTGAAAGCCGGGTGATGCTGGCACCGCTGGCGAAGTGATGGAAGATGCGGCAGCGATCCTCAATCGCAGGATCCCGAAGCGGCGAGTCGGCCGGAAGTGGTTCCTTCTCGAAAACGTCGAGCGCGGCGCCGGCAATCCAGCGCTCTTTTAGCGCCTTATAAAGCGCATTCTCATCCACCACCGGCCCACGGGAAGTGTTCACCAGGTAGGCTGTTTTCTTCATCATGCGCAGCGTGCGCTCGTTGAACAAATGGTATGTCGGCAGGTGCGCTTCTCCCTCGCGGAGGAGCGGCACGTGTACGCTGACAAAGTCGGCTTCGCGCAGACATTCCTCCAGCAGCGCATAACGAATGAACGTCTTTTTCGGGGTGATGCCGGTCGAGTGGCGCAGGTCCATGATTTGCCGAATGCGATCAATGTAGTAGTTGTTCTGATACGCCGCGTCGTAGCAGAGGATGTTCATGTCGAAACCGAGGCACTTCTTGATCATTGCCAGCCCGATGCGGCCTGTTCCTATCACCGCGATCGTTTTGCCAGTAACTTCGTCTCCAAGGAACGGCAGATATGGGTGCCACGATCCCCACTTGTTCTCA
The DNA here is from genome assembly GCA_035561135.1 of Clostridia bacterium. Lineage (NCBI taxonomy): Bacteria > Bacillati > Bacillota > Clostridia > Clostridia bacterium. Next base: position 47,387 of record DATMYA010000071.1, on the reverse strand, counting down.
CGTACCAGGCGCTCGCTGGACCATAGTTTGCGTGCTGCGGCGGCCATAATGAAAAAGGCGAATTCGGCTGTGGCTTCCGTGAGAACGTCCGCGGTATTGGTGAATGGCACGCGGTAGGCGTTGGCATCGGCGCGACTGATATTGTCAAAGCCGACCGCGAGCTGCGAGACGACCTTCAGTGTTCCCTTCCCTGCTTCGAATACCTCGGAATCGATCTGGTCTCGCAGAGTGGTGATCAGGCCGTCAATGCCGGACTTCACTTTCTCCACAACAAGTTTCTTCGGAGGCGCATCCGGGCCGGGGTACACCTCAACTTCATAACCGCGCTTGCGCAGCAATTCGATGCTCTCGCCAATGTCGCAGGTAGCAAATACTCGAAACGGCTTCTTCATTCGGAGTCCTCTTTCTCAGGAAAACCTAGCTTCTTATGAAAACCAACCGCAGTGCCGGGAAGACCTCACGCGCAAAAAAGGCGCACTAAAAACCGGCGGAGCCCTGCCTTTCTATTCGGCAACGGATGGCGCTTACGATAATTAGGACGGTGTGATCTGGATTCATGAAAAGGCCCGCCTCAAACGCTTGTGGCGTCCGACTGCGCGGGCCTTTGAAGTTGAACAAATTGTACTTCGTCACGATGGCTTAAGGGAACGGCAGGCACAAAGGCAGTGGCGGACAGATATCCGTCCACCACAGAATCCTACAGACGTTTGTTTGTCCACTCCTCAACGCGGTCGAGCGCTTTCTTAATGTTATCGATTGAGTTCGCAATGCTAAACCGCAGATATCCCTCGCCGTAAGCACCGAATGCGGTGCCGGACAGCGCAGCAACACCTGCCTCTTCCAGCAGTGTGTCCGCCAACTTCTTGGACGCCCAGCCGGTCTTGGTGATGTTCGGGAACATATAGAACGCTCCCTTAGGTACCCGGCACGAGAAGCCCTTGATCTTATTGATTCTCTCGGCGAAGTAATCTCGGCGGTTCTTGAACTCGGCATTCATCTTGGCCACCGAGGACTGATCCCCTCGGATAGCTTCAATGCCGGCCATCTGTGTGAAACTCGCGGTGCAGGAGTTCGAGTTCGTCATCAGGCGCGAGATGTGCTGCGCCAGATCGGCGCGCATCACGCCGTAACCCATGCGCCAGCCTGTCATGGCATAGGTCTTGGAGAAGCCGTCGAGAATGATCGTACGCTCGCGCATGTCCTCGATGGAAGCGATGCTGTGATGGTCGCCCTCGAAGATCAGACGGCTGTAGATCTCATCACTCAGGACCATGATGTCGCGATTCCCTATGGCGTCGGCAACACCAGCAATGTCCTGCTTCGTCATAACGCCGCCGGTTGGATTCTGGGGCGAATTGATGATGATGAGCTTCGTACGATCGGTGATGAGGCTCTTCAACTCGTCAACGTCCAGCCGGAAATCGCGCTCTTCGCGCAACTTGATAGGAACGGCCTTGGCTCCGAGGAAGTTGATCATGGACTCGTAAATTGGGAAACCCGGGTTTGGGTAAATTACTTCGTCCCCTTCTTCAACTAAAGCCATGATCGTGTAGAAAATAATTGGCTTACCGCCCGGAACGACCACAACTTCCTCGGGCGCAACCTTGATGCCACGACTTGTGGCAACGTCTTCGGCTATGGCCTGACGGAGATCGGGAAGGCCATTGGACGGCCCGTAGTGGGTATAGCCCTTGTGCAGGGCGTCAACGGCTGCTTCAACGATGTTTGCCGGAGTATCGAAGTCAGGTTCACCAATTTCCAGGTGAACGATGTCTCTGCCCTTTGCTTCCAGGGCGCGCGCCTTCACAAGTACTTCGAAGGCAGTTTCTGTTCCCAGCCGTGACATACGCTTGGCCAGGCGTAACTCTGTTTGTGTGGCTCGGCTCATAAACCCCAACCGCGATTAGCCCCTCGAATGAGGGCAGATAAATGCAACCCTTGCGGACTGCCCTTTGGTCGCCCTAGGCGTCCCAGTGAGTCTGGCCGCGATAACTCATTGTACTTGTAACCCTGTATTGTCGATGCGAATCGGTTGCAAGGCTGTGACGCAGGATGGCCCCGGCTGTGATAACCGGGCCGGACTGCGAACCGCTCCACGCAGAGCGTGGCCTGAAAAGGGACCCCGCGCAACAAATAGCTGCTTGTGCGCACGGCGGTGAGTCTCGCTATTCCGTAGCCTGGCGCTCTTCGCTCTCGGCACGAATTACGCGGGCAACGGAGTAGGGTCGTCCATGCGAAGGCTCGTGGAAGTGGCGCACCTGCATCTCGCCCAACAACCCAAGAGCAAGCAATTGCACGCCAGCGACAATCATTACGGCTCCGAAGACCAGCAGAGGCCCGTGCTGATCCATGACGTGGACTTGGGTGACCACCTTGAGGATCACGAGCCATGCAGCGATAAGCGAACCGATCATGATGCCGCCCATGCCTAAGGTGCCGAAGAAGTGCAACGGTCGCGACAAGTATTTCAGCAGGAAGCGAATGGTGATGAGATCGAAGAACACGCGGAACGTCCGCGAGATGCCGTAATGTGACTCGCCGCGCTCGCGGTTAATGTTCTTGATCGGAATCTCGCAGATGGTGGCGCCGTACCAGGACGCCAACGCGGGAATGAACCTGTGCATCTCGCCGTAGAGCGGTACTTGCTCGATCAGATCACGGCGGTAGGCCTTATAGGTCGTCCCGAAGTCATGCAACTTGATGCCGCTCAGCTTGGACATGAGCCAGTTGGCGCAGCGTGATGGAATGCGGCGCAGAACAAGGTTGTCTACGCGTTCCTTACGCCAGCCGCTGACAATGTCGAAACCCTCATTAACCTTCTCGATAAACAGAGGGATGTCGGAGGGATCATGCTGAAGGTCGCCGTCCATGGCAATGACGAACTCGCCCCTGGCATGGTCAAACCCGGCTGCGAGCGCGGACGTCTGTCCGAAGTTGCGGCGCAACTTGATTACGACGACGCGACTATCGACAGCGGCAATCTGCTGAAGAAGCGAGAACGTCAGATCACGGCTGCCGTCGTCAACGAAAACAAGCTCGAAAGAGTCGCCACTCGCTTCCATGACTACCTTGAGGCGGTCATAGAGTTCGGTGACACTCTCCTGTTCATTATGGAACGGTACGACGATTGAGTACTTTGGCACGATTCGCATTATACCTTTCCCAGGCTGGTTTCCCGCTGCGAGAACAAGTGTGATTGGAAAGCTTCTAGTTACGTTGGCGAGTTACGCTCGGCTCCGTCTCCAATCCCTTCCGCAGTTCATCCAGTGAGTACATGGTCCCGCGCCACCTAATGCCGCCCTGCGCAAGAGTTACGACCGTTGAACGCAGAATGGAGTAGCTGAAGAGCATGGTGCTGACAGGGTGCAGAAAAAAGTACCAGAACGAAATGCCTGTGCGTTTATTCATTTCCACGTACATCAGCGCGAGGCAAACAAGTGCAACCACGTACGCCCAGCGCGACCATCCATCTGCGGACAGCACGCCGATAAAGGGGCCGAGGTTGATCGACAAAACAGCCAGACACGCAAATACGGCCAGTATCCAGTTAAAGCGCATGAACGCGAAAAAGTTCTTCGTCAGGTTGTTGACGATGCCGAGAGCCCCTGCCGCCCAGTGAAGCCGTATGAGGTCGCGTCCGAGAACATTACGTTGCTCGAAGCCGTTCTTCTTCAATACATACCCAAGCATCATGTCATCGATAACCGCGAGGCGCAGGCGTTTATACGTGCCAATTTCTTCGTAAGCGCTACGCCGGACCAGGTTGAAGGCGCCTATGCCGGCATAGTCGGCAGAGTCAGGATCGCTCACCTTCCACGGGCGCTGTGACAACGCGAACATCGCATGGAAGAAGCCGATCATCATGCGTTCATCCCAACACCGCGTGATCAGAGTCGGGAAAAGAACAAGGTGGCCGGCGCGTTCGTGCTCGGCGCAGGCGATGGCGCGGCGCAGCGCGTCCGAACGAAACACCACATCAGCGTCGGTAAAGAGTATCCAGTCATCGCCGCGATTCTGCTGGTCTTCCTCAACACTTTCACCGGCGGCGAGCCACATGGCGTGGGTCTTGCCAAGCCATCCCTTCGGGAGTTCGCGTACGTGCAGCACGCGGAGGAGGCCGTTCGACTGGGACACGATGCCGTCCATAATCTCGCCCGTGCGATCGGTGGAACGGTCGTCAACGGCAATGATGCGGTAATTGTCGTAATCAAGCGCGATCAGCGAGTGCAGCGCCTCTTCTATGTTGAGCTCCTCGTTGCGGGCAGGCACGACGATGGTCACATGCGGCAGCGCAGGCTTCCCTGTTAAGCCTACAAGCTTAGCCTCTGGAATATCCCACTCAGGTGTAGAGATATCTACAATGCGCCGCATCCCGAGAGCGGCGTCCACCAGGTGACCTGCCCAGACCAAAGCCAGAACCCAGCCCGCAACTGGATGGAACCAGCTCACAGGTGTCCCGCTCCTGCGCGCACCTCTTCAGGAGTGCGGATGGGCGGCGCGAATCTCATACCGTAGAAGAGAATGACGGCCGAGACGAGTACGGCGACACTGGCTGCGAGGAATGCCGTCTGCAGGTTCGTACGGTCTGAGACGTAACCCATTAAGGTGGGAGAGAAAGCATCGCCCAGCAGGTGAATGACAAACAGGTTCACGGCAACCGCAGTTGCACGTATGTGCGCGCCGACCGAGTTTACGAGCGCCGCATTCAATGGCGCGGTGTTGAGCAGCAGAAAAAATTCGCCGAAGAAAATGGCTGGGAACAAAGCGCGATTGGTGAACGTTACGGCGATAACGATCGCGGGCAGAGCGAGAGTCATTCCGATCGCCGAGACCAGATAGTAACCGCCCTGCGTGTGTCGCAGTGCGCGGTCGCCGAGCCAGCCGCCGAGCAGCGTTGCGAAAATGCCGCTGACCAGCGTCATGATGCCGAACGCGCGATTCGCTTCAACCAGGGGTATGTTACGCATCCGCGAGAGGAACGTCGGCATCCAGACCTGCATTCCGCCCACGGCGAAGGTCATCATCGCCATGCCCAGCGAGCAGGTCCAGAACGCCTTGTTACGCATCAGGCCGAGCAGGGTTCCGCGTTCTAGCGTTTCCTTGATGGAATCATGTGCGCCACGTATGGGTTCAGGCATGAACGCGAACGCCCCGGCCAGTACGAAGCCTGGAATCGCTGCAACATAGAACGGATAACGCCAGCCGAAGTGGTGTCCCATGTATCCGCCGAGGAGATACCCCATGGCAGTGCCGACCGGAATGGCCAGGTAAAAAACTGAGAGCACGCGACCCCGCCTGTGCTCGGGAAACATATCCGAAAGGAAGGCGGGTGCGATGGTAACGAACGTTGCTTCCCCGATCCCGACGACGGTGTGGCGAACGAGCAGCATTTCGAAAGTTGACGTAAAGGCGGTTAGCAGCGTTGCGGCACTCCACACCAGCGCGCCACAAACCATGATCCACTTGCGCGCGAAACGGTCGGCGAGCAGTCCGACGAACGGCGCTGTAACCATGTAGCAGATAAAGAATGCGGAGGTGAGCAGCCCGAATTGCGCGTCAGAGCGGCGGAACTCGGCCTGCACAAGAGGCTGTACAGCGAACAATACCGAGCGGTCGATGTAGTTGACGAAGTTAAGCGCCGTGAGAAGGACAAGCGCTATCCGCGCGTAATTTTTCGTCATGCGTTCGCGGACTATAGCAGTTTGGACAGCTTAGGCGCTAGGTTCTACTTCTGCTTTGGCCGAGGCCAGCGCGCGACTACCAGAGTACCCAGGCCACCGCGCGGATGGAATTCGCCGCGCACTTCAGCCCACACCGGCTTGGTCGCTTTCACGACGTCCGCGAGGATCCGGTTAACGACGTTCTCCTGAAAAATCCCAAGGTTGCGATAGGAGTTGATGTACTCCTTCAGCGACTTGAGTTCGAAGCAGAACTTATCCGGCATGTAGCGTATCCAGACCGTGCCGAAATCCGGCAGGCCAGTCTTAGGGCAGACAGAGGTGAACTCGGGAATATCGATCTCGATTTCGTATCCGGGAAACTGGTTCGGCCAGGTCTCTATCTCGGGAAAGTTAAAATCGAGCCCGGCTTCGGCGTGCTCCGGCGTGTAGCCGAGTTTCGTAGCTTTGGACTTTCGAGGCATGTGGTTATTGTAAAGGAGCAGCTCTGAACGCGGGCAACTGAGGGACTCAGCGGCAGTTCATTTTCTCAGCGGCTTCTCTTGTTCCATCGTTGGCGCTCGCGCGCTCAGGCGGCGAGTTCGCTCTCGGTGGCCGGCTTGGGACGAACGGACTCAGGAGGAACTTCCTTCAGCGGCAGACGTCCGTCGCCACTCTCCTGCAAAATTTCGGAGTTGATCTCCGCACCCATGAGGATGGCAAATCCGGTCCAGTAGAGCCACACCATGAGAGCGACGGCAGCCCCGAGGGCGCCATAGGTCTTGTTGAAATTGGCGAACGTGCGGAAGTAGATGCCGAGCAGGTATGAGAGCGCGATCCACGCTCCAACGGCGATAATGGCTCCGTGAAGCGTGCAGCGAAAACGCTGCTTTACGTTGGGTGCGAGGAAGTAGAGCGCCTCGATGGCAACGACGGTAAACGCGACCGTCACAGACCATCGCAGGTAAGGCCATGCCAAAGCGAAAGCCCAGCTCAGGTGCAGCTTGGCCGAGAGCCACTCTCCGAAACGTGGGCCAACGAGCATGACTGCGAGTGCGCCTAGCAGCAAGGTGCCGATTACGAATGATAGCCCGATCGCAAGCAGACGCGTCTTCCATATGGCTCGCGTCTCGGGCACGTCGTAGGCGACGTTGAGGGCTTCGATCATACCGGCGAAGCCGCTGGAGACAGCCCACAGGGCGCCGATCAGGCCTGCCGAGAGCAGCTTGCCTTTGTTCGGGGAAATCACGTCCGCAGCAACCTGGCGAACGATTCCCATGCTATCCGCCGGAACAAAGCCCGCCATCAGCCCGAGAATCTGCTCAAACAGGTTCGGTACCGGCAGGTAAGCTACGAGCGCCCCGAGCGCCACCAGCGCCGGGAAGAGGGCCATGACGAAATAGTAAGACAGTCCGGCGGCGAACGAGAGGGTATGGTTCTTGTCCACATCCTTCAACGCGTTCCAGACTACGTTCTTCCATTGGACCAATTGCATACGGCTCCTACTGGAATTCTTAGCCCATAAGTGAGGTTTCTCGATAGTTTTGAGATGAGGTTTTTCAAAATGAGGTTTCGAAGCGATGCGCTGTTCCGTTAGGCGCAGGCTCCTGGTAGGGCTTGCAATCGCGGGCTGAAGCTCCTACCCTTCAACGGTTGCGCGCAAAAAGCTCCAGCAGGAAGTTATACTTACGCAAACTTCTACTTACATGGCAAAACTCGAGAACGAAACGGAACTCAAGAATAAGCGGCGGCGCTGGCTCATCGTGGCTGGCATCCTGGTGGTCGTGGTGGTACTCAGCGCATTAACGTCATTGCGGCCTCGCAGAATCCGTGTGCAGGTTGCCCAGGCGGCGCGACAGGACATAACGAGCACGATCACAACGAATGGCAAGGTGGAGCCGACACAGAACTTCGAGGCCCACGCCCCATTTGGTACGACCGTAAAGAAGATCCTCGTGCATGAGGGCGACCGCGTCCGGCGTGGACAACTGCTGCTGCAACTCGAGGATTCTGAGGCTCGCTCGACCGCCAGCCATGCGTTGGCACAATTGCGGGCGGCGGAGTCCGTGCAGGCATCCGTTCAGGCTGGCGGCACACGCGAGGAAGTGCTGACACGCAATGCTGACCTGGTGAAGGCCCAGGCTGAGCTTGACGCTTCGCGGCGGAACCTGGAAGCGTTGCGGCGGTTGCAACAGCGCGGGGCCGCCAGTGACGCGGAGGTGCAGGCCGCTGAAGATCGTCTGCGCCGTGCGGAAGCCGACCTGAAGCTATTGCAGCAGAAAGGAACCGGCCGCTACTCCAAGGAGGAGATGGCGCGCGTGCAGGCGGACATAGCCGACTCGCGAGCTGCATATGAAGCTGCCCAGGCGGTACTCGCCAACGCCAATGTAACCGCGCCGTTCGATGGCACGGTCTATGCCATCCCGGTGCGACAGGGAGCTTTCGTCAACGGCGGCGATCTGGTCATCCAAGTCGCGGATCTTCGTGAAGTACAGGTGCGAGCCTTTGTGGACGAACCGGAGATAGGACGCCTGAAGCCGGGCCAAGTGGTGAGAGTAACCTGGGACGCAATTCCAGGCCGTGTATGGCAGGGCAAACTCACCAGCACCCCCACCACCGTCGTGAGCCGCGGCACGCGCATGGTTGCCGAGTTCACCTGCCAGGTTGATAACGATGACTTGAAGTTGTTGCCGAACGTAAACGTCGGCGTCGCCATCATCACAGCGAGCCATAACAACGCGCTCAGCGTGCCCCGAGAAGCAGTACACGAAGAAGACGGCAAGCACTACATGTACTTGGTCGACGGAAGCAGGCTCGATCGTCGCGAGGTGCAGATCGGAACCGCGAATCTCACGCACATCGAGATCACGGAAGGCCTAAAGGATTCGGACATGTTCGCGCTGGCATCCCTCAGCCCGACGCCGATTCGCGACGGCGTGTCGGTCAAAATTGTCGAGTAGCTGCATCTAATCTGACATGGCCACGTTTCGCAGATTTTTACCCTTGGCGGTTGTACTCATCCTCTTGGTGCCGGGGATGGCTCAGACGTCTGCCCGCGAACTGCTAAGCCGAGGGCACGCCGATGAGGCTCTGCGCATCTTAACGGACAAAGCGAAGATTGAGCCGCGCAACGCGGAAGTTTTCAATCTGATGAACCGGTTGTATTACGCGCTGGAAGACTGGGATAATGCGGCGCGCAACGGCGAGCGTGCCGTCTCGCTCCAACCGGCGAGCTACGAGAATCACCTCTGGCTGGGGCGGGCTTACGGCGAGAAAGCCGACAACGCAAGTCCCTTCTCGGCGATGGGCCTGGCACGCAAGTCCGTAGATGAACTCTATCGAGCGCTGCAATTGAATCCGGGGGATGGGCAGGTGCGCATGGACCTGGCCGAGTTTTATGTTGAAGCGCCGGGAATCGTCGGCGGCGGACGGGATAAGGCGAGTCGCCTTGCCGACGAGGTGGAGAGGACTCAGCCAGCAGTAGCACTGTGGATCCGAGCCCGCGTCGCGAACAAAGATAAAAATCTTCCGGAAGCGGAACGCCTGTTCCGCAAGGCAGCGGACGCAGGCAACGATCCAGCGTTCATCGTTGAACTGGCGCGATTTTACAAATGGAACCAACGCTGGGCCGAGATGGAAAAGGAAATCGTGCGCGCGATGGCTTCGCCACGTCGAAAGCCAATCGACCTGTTCAATGCCGGCGAACTGCTGTCTGGCTCCGGACGAAACCTTCAAGGCGGAATACAGATCATGCGCGATTACCTGGCTGGAGGGACAGTAGAAGAGGGCCCAGCTTTCCGCGCACACGCACTGATCGGCGAGATGTATTCGAAACTTGGCGACCGCGAGAGAGCCATCGCCGAGTACAACTCCGCGCTGGCATTGGCTTCGAATTACAGATTCGCGCGCGAAGGCCTGAAGCGCCTCGGCGTGTCAGCTCAAAGTTAAGCTCGTTTTGGGTCACCTTGCCACTTACTATCTGCGCCTACACTCTTTCTTGTGACACGGTCTGCGGTCGCTCAGCGACTCAGCAGCTCAGTAGCTCGAGGGCACCATCCTGAAGCGTTCTGTCCACGACAGCACTGCGATAACGGGCTCGTCGCGACTCCGATGTTTTATACTCGGCCTTCCTGTGCGGGCGCGAGTTTTGACGGAGTGCTGCCGGGTAAGGTGATGGAAATGCAATCGTGTGTACGCGTGGTTCGGGTTGTGCGACAGCTCTTCGTCTGCCTGTTGATAGTCTTGTTTGCGGCGCCACTGGCTTTCGCTGAGCCGATTCCCTTTCGGCGTGCCATCGAACTCGCGCTGCAACACAGCGGTGTAATGGCGGTGGCGGCCGTTGACCGGGTTCGCGCCTACGGCCTCTACAACGAAGCGCGAAGGAGTTATGCGCCTGCGGTGGTGTTTGGCTCCGGCCTCGGCTATTCCTTCGGCGTTCCATTGACGATAGCCGGGAGCGCGCCCTCGCTATTTAACTTGAATACGCAGCAGTACGTCGTGAACTTCGCGCAGAGAGATTTGGTACGTGCAGCAAGGATCGAGTGGCAGGCAAGCAACCTCGACATAGAAGACAAGCGCGCAGCCGTGATTCTGGATACTGCGCTGCTCTATACAGAACTGGACAGCTTGACAGAAAAGCTGCGCGTTCTTCGTGAGCAATTGCAGGCCGGACAGCGGGCAGAGTTCATCAGCATCGAGCGTCGCAAAGAAGGCATCGACAGCGAACTCGACGTAAAAAGGGCGCAGCTAACGACTGCGCGGGCGCAACTTCGACTGGCAGAGGCTGAGGGCAACGCCGATGTTCTGCGGGAACGCCTCGGCAAGTTGGTGGGCATTCCCGCCGCATCCCTGGAAACCGTGACTGACTCCGTACCTCGCACTCCGAATGTGGACCAGAGCGACGACCTTTCCTTGAGGGCCGTGCAGAGCAGCGTCGCGGCGAAGTACGCAGACCAGAAAGCGCAAGCGGCGGACTTCCGCGCGCGCTCGGAGTCACGGCAACTGCTGCCGTCCGTCGATTTCGCGACGCAGTACGCCCTGCTCTCCACTTACAACAACTACGACGAGTTCTACCGGAAATTCAGCCGCAACAATTTCTCCTTTGGCGCATCGATCCGGTTCCCCCTTTTCAATCCAGCGCAACGTGCCCACGCAGAGGCGGCGAAAGCTGACGCAATCAAGGCGAAACGACAGGCGGAGGACGTTCGCGACCAGGTTGCTAATGACACTCTGAAGTTGCAGCGCAGCGTAAAGCAACTGGCCGCCGCACGCGAGGTCGCCCGATTGGAGTACGAGCTGGCACAGGGCAACTTGGACGCCACTCAGGCAAAGGTCCAGGGCGGCACAGCAACCGCACGCGACGTTGAATCTGCTCGCGCCGACGCCAGCGACCGCCACTCAGCGTATCTCGATGCGACCTTCGAACTCTACCGGGTCCAGATGCAATTGATGCGAGCAACGGGCGATTTACAGGACTGGGCGCTGGGAAGGTGAAAAGCAGTGAGTAGTGTTTAGAAGCGCGAAGCCACTACCCACTGCTTCTTCAGTCTCCCGTGGCAATAAGCTCCTCGACGGCTTCGCCTTCTCGCGGCACAACGGCACGGCGCTCCATCCATTCCACGACCGCATAACCGCCCATGATCACGATCATCGGATCAATCGGGTGGCGATAATCCATGCTTGGATGCGTCAGGTAATAGATGAACGGGAATGCGATTACGAGCAGCAAGACGGGTGTGATCGACTCGCGATACCCATTCGACCACGCACGCTGGAGTCCCAGCAAAAGGAAGAGAGTTAAAGTCGTGGTAAAGAGGACATTCGGGATATGGAACGGTTCCTCATGCAAGAACTTCGGATCGAGCGTCCAGAAACCCGTCCACGTGTACACGAACCTCCGCACCGTAACCCAGGCGAAGAACGCGGGATGCGCTTTGATGAAGCCGATCACCTCGTGCTTCTTCGCTTCCATGTAGCCGAGCTCGCCAAGCCGGTTCCATTCCGCTCGCTCGATGATACTGTTGGATGGATGTGACGAGTCGGGAGTCACGTCGGAAGTGTCGCCGTTATTACCAACGTGAAGCTCCAGCCAGAAATTGTCGCGCAACGGGATGAACCTATGGAATGTCTCCCAGTTACGAAGCATCCACGGCGATAGCAACGCCCAGAAAAAGAGAGCGGCGACGGCAGCTTGCGGCAGCCACCCCACACCGCGTTTCTGATGCCGCCACGCGATCCACAAGCCAAGAAACGGTAATGCGCCGGTCAAAGCCGGGCTGACAAGCGCCCCCAAGCCCCACATAGCTCCCCAGCCAAGCCATTTTCCTAATGTGGGCTTCTCTTCCAACTCGAGAGTCAGGAGGAAGAGCAGCGTCATCAGCATCGTAGTTAGCGTGTTCTCCCAGACGCGTCCGGCGGAGAGATAGATGGAGTAGGGGAATACCGCCCAGGTCCAACCAGCGATTTTGGCCGTAGCCTCTCCGAACACGCGCAACGCAATCTTGTAGACAGCAGCGATGGTGACCACGCCGAAGATGCTGTTCAGAGTAAGGATGGCCCATATCGAAGCGGTGCTGAACAGGCCGAACAGCTTGAACATGGCAGCGAGAAGCAGCGGGTATCCTGGAGCCATCCACGCAGTGGAACCGCTGGGTTCAAAAAGCGGAGAGCTGAATCCCTGCCCGGCGTATAGCGAACGGGCGACTCGGCCCATCTCCCAACCAAACTTCCAGTGGTCGAGAATCGGATTCAAATGCATGCTGTACATGCACGCCACGACGATGATCCGGACAGCAAAGCCGGCCAGCATCATGGTCAACAGGGTGTTCCCAAAGCGGACGTATCTGCTCACGGTGCGCCTGCTCCGGTTGAGAGTCGATTTTCCAAGTAGATATCCGGCAGTATTCCTATTTTTAGATGCAAGCTCTTTGACCAGCTAACGCAAGCAATGGTTGCCGCGCCACTCGACAGTGCTATTCGTAACGTAGCGATTCAGTTGGCTGGAGTTTGGAGGCCCGGTTCGCAGGCAAGTAGCCGAACAGCACTCCTACTGCACACGAGACTGTGAATGCCACGATGATAGAAACCCAGGATATGGGAATCTTCATGGCAAACTCGGCTGGCATAAGTGCCTGGACGACAAACTTCACGCTGACCGCGATCATGATGCCGACAAACGCGCCAACACCGCTGATGATCAGTGCTTCGATCAGAAACTGATACAGGATTTCCTGGCGTTTGGCGCCCACGGCTTTGCGCAGACCGATCTCCCTGGTGCGCTCCGTCACCGTGACCAGCATGATGTTCATGATGCCAACGCCGCTGATGATTAGCGCGATGCAACCCACCAGCAGCAACACAGCCGTAAGGGCCATCGAAATCTTCCGGGCGGCGTCAAGTATCGAGGACAGGTTCTGGACTACGTATACCGCGCCGGGGCGATGGCGCGACTCGAGCACCCGCTTCACCTCGCGGGTGACTTCGGGCACGTCGTCAGCCGTCCGCGCCTGTGCGTACAGGACCTTCAGATACTCCTTCCCAGTGTAGTACTTAATGAGCGAGAACGGCACCACGACGGATTCGGAGGTGATCTCAGATTGTCCGAAAGTAGCTACACGTTCGCGGAATACTGCGATCACCGTGAATGTCAGCTCGCCGACCTTGAGTTCCTTGCCAACCATGTTCTCGTTCGGATAAAGATTGGCTAAGTCTTGCGTAATAAGGCAGGCCTTGCTTCCCGTCTCCATGTCGAGCTGATCGAAAAAGCGGCCTTTCAGTATCTGGAGATTGCGAATCTTTTGGAACCCCTGCGTGACCCCAATCAGCGATACAGGGCGCTCCCGTCCCTGCACTACGACCGCCATCTGCATATCGTGCACGCCGGAAACTTCAGAAACTTTGGGCAGAGCGCGTACGGCCTCCAGATCACCGAGGGAGATTTCGTCGGACACTACCCGGGTCTGGTTACCGCTCACATAGTACGCGTAAACCAGGTTGGAGCCGACACCCTCGATCTGAGCCAGAACGTAGGTTTTGCCGAGAAGCGCAATGGTCACGACGAGCACGATGCAGGCGCTGCCAATCACGACGCCAAGCATCGTAAGCGCTGCCTTCACTTTGTTCGCGCGTAGCGCTTCCAGCGCGACTCCCCATGTTTCTGTGCTGATCATCGATCCTGATTCCCGCCTCTAATATACAACCGCCGAAGAAGCGATCCGGGTGACGAGTTGTGTTCGGAGTCTTAAACTCCGCGACAGGCCCATGTAGCGTTAGGCGTGCATCGCCATTCAAATCAGCGCAATACCGTCCGCAATGCAATCGCCGCAGTCTGGCGCAAATGGTGTACCCCGGCGAAAGCCGGATGTTAGTATTACCCACTGGTCACTATGGCACCGCTAAAAACACTCTTCCTGAATCCACCCTCGTTCGAGAACTTCGACGGAGGCGCTAGCTCGCGCTGGCCTGCGACGCGCGAGATCGAGTCGTACTGGTATCCCGTGTGGCTGGCCTATCCGGCTGGCATGCTGGAAGGTTCTCGCCTGCTGGATGCTCCTCCTCACCATGTGAGCGCCGCCGAAACGATCGAGATTGGCAAGAGCTACGATTTCCTGGTGCTCTTCACCAGCACGCCGGGGTTCCCGGGCGACTGCAAACTGGCAGAAGCGATGAAGGCGGCGAACCCGAGCCTGAAGATCGCCTTTGTCGGGCCGCACGTGACTACGCTGTCGGAGCAGACGCTGAATGACTGCCAGGCCATCGACTTCATCGTACGTCGCGAGTTCGACTATGCGACGGTGGAGTTCGCTAACGGTAAACCGCTGGAAGAGATTCTTGGGGTTTCGTTCCGCAAGGACGGGCGCATCGTACACAATGCCGATCGTCCGGCGGTGGACGATCTCGACGCGCTGCCCGACGTGGTGGACGTTTACAGGCGTGACATGGACGTAACCCGCTACAACGTTCCGTTCCTGCTGTACCCGTTTGTGGCCTTGTATACGACGCGTGGCTGCCCTGCGCAGTGTACATTCTGCTTATGGCCGCAAACGCTGAGCGGACATCCATGGCGCAAACGCTCCAGTAACGCTGTCGCACGCGAGATGATGAAGGCCAAGGAGTACTGGCCGAACGTCAAGGAATTCTTCTTTGACGATGACACATTCAATATCCAGAAGGCTCGCACCATCGAGCTTTGCGCGGAGCTGAAGCCGCTGGGCCTTACGTGGTCATGCACCTCCCGCGTGACAACCGACTACGAGACTCTGAAGGCCATGAAAGAAGCCGGTTGCCGACTGCTGATCGTTGGCTACGAATCGGGCGACCCGCAAATTCTCAAGAACATCAAGAAGGGCGCCACGGTCGAGCGCGCACGCGACTTTACCCGCGACTGCAAGAAGCTCGGTCTGCTCATTCACGGCGATTTCATTCTCGGACTGCCGGGCGAGACCAAGGAAAGTATCCGCCGAACAATCGACTTCGCCAAGGAACTCGACGTGGATACCATACAGGTCTCCTTCGCGCACGCCTATCCGGGAACGGAGTTCTACGAATTCGCCAAGAAGAACGGGTTCATCGTCAATGAGCAGGAGATGGTGGACGCCGGCGGGCACCAGGTGGCGCACGTTGAATATCCGGGCCTGCCTCGCGACTATGTCATGGAGATGGTGCATCGCTTCTATGACGAATACTACTTCCGCCCTAAGGCGATTTTCCGCATCGTCAGGAAAGCGATCTTCAACTCCGAGGAGCGCAAGCGGTTGTACGTGGAAGCGAAGGCGTTTTTGAAGCTAAGAGCCGCGCGCAACAAGGCTGTAAAGGAGTTCCGCTCGAAGCAGGACTCCATGCCTGAACCAACACTGCCGCCGCCAAATCCGCTTCCCATTCTGCCGAACGACGCTGAAGCCAAGAACGAAACCGTCGAGGCCTGATTTTTTCCTAACAAAGCAAAAGCCTGCGCCATGCGCGGGCTTTTGCTTTTGCCCACTCCCATTGTTTTTATGTACAGCTTCTGGCATTGTTAGTCGCCTGTCGCTGCCATTGCTGCCTGCTTTGTTATCCTGTCTCGGTGACTCTTAGAAAATATCTCGTACTGCTCGCCATTGTTTTTTTCGGCGCTGCCGGCGATGTTCTGCTGTCGCACGGAATGCGCCAGGTTGGCGAGATTCATCTTGCCAATTGGCACGAGGCCGTTACCGCCGTCGCGAATCCCTCGATAACAATCGGAATCCTGTTCCTGATTGTGTACTTTGCCGCGTACCTCAGCGCGCTGTCGTGGGCCGACCTAACGTATGTGCTTCCAGCGACAGCGATTGGATACGTTGTCATCGCTCTCATGGCCCTCTACTTTCTGGACGAACGAATTAGCATGATGCGCTGGGCCGGCATCGTGCTCATTACGATCGGGGTGGGATTCGTCGCCATAGGCCCGTCGAAGACGCGCGATGTCCTGCCTGAGTCCGTGGCTGTCACGGGCGAACTTGCTGGTGATACCACCCCGGAGGGGAAAGCATGAGCGGCATCGACGCAAGAACCATCTACACGTGGTCGGCGATCATGTTTGTGGTGCTTACAACCACAGCCGGCGATGTGCTGCTTGCCGAGGCTATGCACCGCATCGGCGACCTCGGCGACTTTCGCAAACGTCACGGAATGCTTGCAGCCGCGCGGCGCGTCCTCGCCGATGGACGTTTCATGGTGGCGTTGTTCTTTATGGCCCTGTCGTTTTTCTTTTTATTGGTCGGGCTAAGCTGGGCAGACGTTTCGTTGGTAGTACCGGCGGCGGCGTCGCTCACATTCATAACGAATGCGCTCGCCGCCCGGGTATTTCTGCATGAAAAGGTGGACAAGCGCCGCTGGATCAGCGCACTATTCGTCGCGGCCGGAGTCGCGATGCTGGCCTACTAGACTGGTTGGCCGGCCACCTGCCACGTGCTAGAACAACCTTCCGAAACAGAAGAGAATCATCCTGAGCGACGCGAAGGATCTGGTTTCTTTCTAAACTAAGAAGATCCTTCGCGGCCCCCAAAATCTCGCGACTCAGAACGGCATCTCGCTCAGTTACTTCGTTGTCGCGCCAGTCTGGTGTGTCGCCATGAACTCGACGACGGCCTTCAGCATGTCATACGACGCGTTGTTGATGGACGAAATGCTACGTCCATTGACGAAGAGCGTCGGCGTTCCGGTCACACCGAGTTCCTGGGCGAGTTCGGCTCCACGCTTCATACGCTCCTCCGTTTCGGGAGCTTTAGCGCAGGCAGCGATGGCCGCCGGCTCCCCTCCGGACATCGTTATATAGCGATTTAACTTTTCGTCGACATTCGATTCCGTGATTTCGCCTTGATGCGCATACACTGCTCCAATGAAGGTCCAGGCGGCGTCATTGCTTTTCGTACGCAGCAGGCAATCGCTGTAGCGCGATGCTCGTCCGGCCCAAGGGTGAAGCTCTTCGAGCGGGAAGCTCTGGAATATGAGGCGGCTATTCGGCACTTCAGTTAACAGCTTTTCGATGGTGGGTTGCGCCTGTTTGCAGGCCGGACATTGCAGATCGCCAAATTCGACGATGGTAACCGCTGCGTCCTCGGGACCTTTGGACGGGCCGAATGCATGCTTCTGAAGCTGTGTTCGAGCTTCGGCAAATGGGTCGGGGCCGAAGGGCATGATGTCGCCCATGATCGCGTGATGGCCATCGCTGGAAACAAAGAAGCGCGTAAGCTGCTGGCCTTGGGGCGTGCTCACCACGACGGCAACTTCGGAAAGCCCCGCGGCTTTGGCTGGTTTGATTTCCGCAACTTTGAAGACCAGGTTGGGATCGTAGCCGAACATAGTCTTCAAGAAGGCATTGACGGTCTGCTCTGTCGGCATGCCTGCTGGTGCTTCAGCACTCTTCGCGTTTTCTGTCACCGCAGGCGCAGGTTGAGCCTTCTTCGTGGCAGTGGTGCGCTGGCGCGGCTTCGCGGTGGAGCTTCCCTGTTGTGCGGCGCACAAGCCAGTTGCAAGAAATGCACAGAGCAGAACTCGAATTGCTGCTTTCATCATCGCCTCTCTTGATGAGTAATATTTGCTGCCGCTAGACCTCGTGGCGCGCTGCGATCGGGAAACGCCTCCCGACGCCGAATGCCTTTGCAGAAATCCTGATGCCCGGCGCGGCCTGCTGCCGTTTGTACTCGGATCGTTCCACCATGCGGATGACACTGCGTACGAGCATCACATCATAGCCGTGCTCGCAGGCGATCTGCTCGGCTGACCTGGAGTCCTCAACGTAATCTTCCAGAATCGTATCAAGAACCTCGTAATCCGGGAGTGAATCGCTGTCCTTCTGATCCGGGCGCAACTCGGCAGAAGGAGGCTTCTCCATCGTCGCTTTCGGAATCACTTTTCTGCTCTGGTTCAGATACTCGCAGATGCGATACACGAGCGTCTTGGGAACATCGGAAATGACCGCGAGTCCACCGACCATGTCGCCGTACAGAGTGCAATACCCGACGCCAAGCTCAGACTTGTTGCCCGTTGATAACACCAGCGCCCCAAACTTGTTCGACATCGCCATGAGCAGATTACCGCGAATGCGCGCTTGCAGATTTTCTTCCGTTACATCCTGCGGGAATCCCTCAAACATGGGCTGGAGTGCGCCGCGATATGTCTCGAATACCTGGCCGATCTCGATCAGCTCAAACCGGATGCCGAGGTTAGCCGCAAGCTGTCGGGCGTCGTCGATGCTGCCTTGCGACGAGTACGGGCCGGGCATACCGACGCCAATGACGTTGTGCTTATCCAAGGCATCCGCCGCGATGGCCGCCGTGAGTGCCGAATCAATGCCGCCGCTAAGCCCAATGATGGCTTGCCGAAAACCGCATTTGCGCACATAGTCGCGTGTGCCGAGCACCAGTGCTGCGTAGGCGCTCGCCTCAGTACCGCAGATCTGTTCATGCACGTCGCCGGTGAGCGACTCGGTGTCAAACAAGACGAGGTCCTCTTCAAAGGGCCTTGCCTGTGCAATCACACGCCCATCCGGCGCGATGGCGATGCTGGAGCCGTCGAACACCAGGCTGTCATTGCCGCCGACCTGGTTGACCATGGCGACCGGAATCTTGTGGCTGCGGGCAAGAGCCGCCAGCATGTTGCAACGCAATTCAGGTTTGCCGAGATTGAAGGGCGAAGCGGAGATGTTGAGCAGCACTTCCCCGCCCTCTGCTATCAGCTCATCCACGGGATCGATTCCGTAAAGGCGGCGGTTCCAGAAGTGCTTATCATTCCATGCGTCTTCACAAATCGTGAGTGCAACTCTCCTGCCGTCAAAAGAAAACAGCTCTTGCCGCTCTGCTGCGGCGAAGTTGCGCATCTCGTCAAAGACGTCGTAGGTGGGCAGCAGTCGCTTGGATTGGACAAACTCGATGCGTCCATTGCGCAGGAAGGCCGCCGAGTTCATGACGGACTTGCCGGTTTCGGCCTTCGCCGGACTTACAAATCCGCACACAACAGCGATGCCTTGGGTCCTGGCAGCAATCTCCTCGACAACATGCTGATTGCGCGCGACGAAAGAGGCCTTCTCTACCAGGTCGCGCGGCGGGTAGCCGCAGACCGCTAGCTCAGGAAAAAGAATAAGCTCGGCTCCGGCAGAACGAGCAGTCTGTGCGAACTCCACGACCTTGGCTGCGTTACCGGTGAAGTCACCGACTGTAGTGTTGATCTGACCGAGCGCAATCTTCACACTGCAAGTGTAAAGCCCGCAGCCACGCACGCCAAGCGCACGGTTGCGGGCCAGAAATTCAAATCGAAATCAACCGTCACATGGCTAGCGCGGCGGCAGTCCGACTCCGCCGCCCGGCGGCATTGGCGATCCTGAGCTGGCGTCTGGTACGCCTGTAGGCATGCTGGTCGGGCTACGTGGTTCTTTCGGGGCGCCGTCAACGGGCAAGCGAGCGCCACTGCCACTTGGAGCCGCAGGCTGTTCGCCGGGACGCATGAGTGTGGGTCCCGTCTTCTTCTGCTCCTCTTTCTCTTCCTTCTTGGCGAGCGTAGAGATTCCGGCGTTCGCATCGAATTCCCGGTCGGTACGCACGATCTTCTCGCCGTCCACCTTCATAAGTTCGATACGAACGACCTCGTCACCCTGGAAGCGGATGAACTCCACGTCATTTGGCGGCTCGCCATAGATCCACTCCTCGTAGTCGGTAGCCCCCTCGCGCTCACGATGCTTGCGCGGCGGACGCCCCTTGGCGTAAGTAACCATCTCACGGTCCATGCCTACGAGCGCATGGTGATTCTTGATGGCTTCCTGGAGTTTGGGCGGAAGCGTTTTCTGGTAAGCCTCGGCCTGCGTGCGAGCGTTGAAGTCCAGCACCGGTGCCAACAGATCCTTCACCTGCGCGGACGTGAGGTCCGGCACGTAATCCTTGAAGGCGAGAAGCACGTAGGAGCCGCGCGCGTTCAGGTTCTCATTGTTCGGATCTCGATCTGCCGGGGCGCGGGTGCCTCCGATGGACGAAACCTCTATTCGCTCGTACCACTTCTTTTTCTTAACCGGCCCACCGTTCAGTTCGAAGAGGATGCCCTTCTTCACGAACCGAACCGAAGTTATACGCACACGATCGCCGGGCTTGGCGGCCGGCCCGAAGTTGCTTATTAGCTGACGTACTTCAGCTTCAGAAGGCGTGATGACGCCCTCTTCGATGCGCAAACCCACCTTGCCTATGGGGAAGAATGTTTTAACGAACACAGCTTCCGCATTGAAGTCGCGAATGAGTTGCTTGCGCGTGTCATCACTTATTTTGGGCTTGTCGGCAGCCTGGGCGAGGGCTGACAGAAGCAGTATCATGACCGCAAGACGTAGACAACTGGGACGCGGATTCATGGGAACACCTGATGTCGTATCCGGATTATATGCCCGTCGACAACCAGCAGCACCCGGACTTGTGATTAGATGCCGGGACGCCAAGTGTCGGAACTGAACTCTCCAGCCTCAGCCACGAGGGGTGCCGCTGCCGGTTCAGCGAGTTGGGCAGGCGCACGCTGTGGCATTGCCATGATCACGCCGAGCCCAATCAAGATTACAACCGCCCCTGTAAGGCTAGCCTCAATGCCATACCCCCCGCCAGTGAGCAGTTTGGGGCCGCTGGCCTGGGTCCTCACGATGAAGGAGAAATCGCGCAACCCGCTGACCGGAAGGCCAAAGAGCACGCCAAGGCTGAAGTTCCACGCAAAATGCAGACCCCAGGGTAACCAAAGACTTCCAAACCGCAGGTAAGCAATTGCGAACAGGACGCCCACGGCGATGGTGTTGAACATACCCCAGCTCAGGATGCCTCCGGCATTGGGATTGCCCAGGTGAGCAGCACCAAACAGCACGGAAAAGACCAGGATAGCGCCGGTCGCACCCGTCGATTCGACAAGACGCTGAAATGGATACCCACGGAACATCAACTCTTCAAGCAGGGCACCGGCCAGCAGCAGGACGATGACGGCCATTCCGCGCCGAAGCGTTGAAGCATTGAGAACCGTTCTGAATTCCAAGTCTCCAAATGCGGCGATCGCCAGCACTGCCAACGCAATCATGCCGAAGCCCAATGCAGCGCCTATCACGAAGTCCTTGCCCGCCCGTCTGCCGAGCGGAAGACCCATATTCGCCAATGGGCTGCCCTGCGCATGGTCGAAATGCCGCAGCATGAAGGCAAAACCAACGAATAGCAGCACGGTCGAAAACAGCCGGTAAAGCATGTCGGCAATGAGCGGATGCCCAAACGCCACCCCGAAGCCCAGAAGGCCCCCGGCCAGGTTCGCTAAGACGACGAGTACGGCAGCGATAACAAACCGCCAGACGGGGCGTAGACGCCCGTCCGCCAAGGTAAAGAAGCCACCATCCATTGCAAGTTCAGAGTTCATGGCTTTTGCTGAGATGCGGTTGCAAGTTTTCCTGCTTCGATCGTGAGGCCTTCGCGTGCTACGCGAAACGGCAGTACCTGCCCGCCATTGTCGCGCAAGGTCTGGACCACGCGCTCGCGAGAATCTTCCTCGGCGAGAAATACGACGCAACCTCCACCGCCGGCGCCGCATACCTTGGCGGCGTGTGCACCGTTCTTGCGTGCCGCGGTGATCAGGCGGTCGATCAGGGAAGTCGTGATGTTTGGTGCGTTCGTCTTTCGCAGCTTCCACTCCTCGCGGAGCAGGCGGGCAACTTCGCTCCAATCGGCGTCGCTCAGCGCTTGGTGCATGGCACAGGCGATCTGCGTAATCTGCTCGAAATTGCGGAAGACGCGGCGGTCGCCGTCGATGTGCGCCTTGAAAACTTCCCAGTTGTTGATTCCTGACTGGCGCGGCGCTCCCGTGTAAGCGATGACGAAGCGGCTCTCAATCTCTTCCGGTGAAATGGGCACAACTTCGCGATGAATGCCGTCGACATTGAGCTGGATCGCGCTCACGCCGCCGTACAGCGCAGGATAGTAATCCTGACAACCGGTTGGAACCTTGATGAGCTGCGCTTCCACATTCTGTGCTATAACGCGCGTCTCCTCCAGCGAGAGCTTGCGTCCGGTGTACCGCGCCAGCGCAGCTGTAGTAGCAATCATCATGGCCGAGGAGCCGGAAATTCCCGCACCAGCAGGAGACTCGGAGTGCGTCTCCATCGTGAAGCCGCCTTCGGGCGCGAAAAAGCGCACGAGGTAGGCCGCAAGCGGATGGGCAAACGTCTTCGCGCCGCAGAGGTCATCGAAGTCGCGGAAGGATTCCTCCCGTCCCGTGTCGATCGAACGAAGGTTAATGCGCTTGCCGGCCGAAGGCTTAATGCGGCATCGCGTAAGGATACTCAGCGCAAAGTTCACCGTCACTGCGCCGGGGTGGTATAGGTACAAGGGCCAGATATCGACCGTGCCGCCGGCAAGGTCCACGCGGCAAGGGGCGTGCGCTATGACTCCGCTAGAGTTACGTTCTGCTGCGTTGTTGGTACGCGCCATAAAGAATTTCTATCATCCCCTGCGTTGCCTGGAAACTCAGGCTCGCATCACTTCCGCCGCTGCTGCCAGCGTTTCACTAATCACCAGATCGACGTCTGACGCGGTCGCACGGTGGTTCACGATGCAGGCGCGCAGGACGAACCTGGTGTCGATCGTCGCATTCGAAATGTACACGCGTCCACGCGCAATGATGCGCCGAAGTAACGCCGCATTGATTCGGTTCAGTTCATCTTCCGGCAGTGGCAAGTTTTCTCCACCCGTGAAGCGGAAGCACACTGCGCTGAGTTCAACCGGAGCCATCATTTCGAGTGCCGGATGTGCACGGATGGAGTCTTCCAGGTGGCGAGCCAATTCCATATCTCTCGCAATCGAGGCGCGGAAGGCGTCCATTCCGTGATAGCGCAAGGATAGCCAAATCTTCAACGCACGGAAGCGGCGCGACAGTTCCATCGATTCCTCGAAAAAGGCAAAGCCCTCTATTGGATCGGACGACAGTGCTCGCGCATAATCGCCCGAGTGCGAGAACGCCTTCTGCGCCGCGACTGGGTCGCGATACAACAAGCAGCCACAGTCAACCGGCTGATAGAGCCACTTATGCGCGTCGAGCGAAAGCGAATCGGCCAGGTCGAGACCGTCGAACTTCTCCGGCGCAGCCATGGCCGCGAGGACGCCATAAGCTCCATCCACGTGGAACCACGCGCCGTGCTGGTGGGCAATCTCACCGATGTCGCGAAGTGGATCGATGCTGCCCGTGCTCACCGTTCCTCCCGAACCTATGACAGCGATCGGCCGGTATCCGCCCTTCACGTCCTGCGAGATAGCCTCCGCAAGCGCCTCCGGGATCATGCGGAAGTTATCGTCGACTGCAACCAGGCGCAGGGATTTGTGGCCGAGTCCGAGGAGCGCAATCGCTTTCGGGATCGACATATGCGCTTCCGTGGAAGCGTAGAACGTTCCGGGCTGCACACCCGTGTCATTCGCCGGTGCCTTGGCTTCTCGCGCCATGGCAAGGCCCATCAGGTTGGCTGACGAACCGCCGCCGGTCAGGCTGCCAGTGTACCCGGGGCAGCCGATAGCCTCCGCAAGCCAGCGAACGACCGTCCGCTCGATGGTTACAGCCGCTGGCGCAGAACGCCACGCGGTGACGTTCTGGTTCAGAACGCTGGCAAGCATATCGCCAAGCGCCGCAACCGGCTCACCGGAGCCGAGCACGTAACCATAGAACCGCGGACTGGGCGGGCGCGAGTGTGCGACCACGGCTTCCAGTGCGTCGAAGGCGGACGCGCCAAGACCTTGCGCGGGTGCGGGGCCGTCGAAAGCTTCGAGCGTGCGCGCACCGTTGGTGGCCGGAAACGTTGGCAACTCGTTCAATTGCTCCAGTTCACGTGCGGCTAAGTCGGTGACGCGCTCGGCAAGTTGCCGGAATTCGGCGGGTGTTACAGGAAGTCTGCTCATGAATCTGCCACACCTCTGTCTACACATCTAATGATTGCGACACGCCAACACTGCTGCGTTGGATGGAGGCGCTCCATAGTAGCACCGCGCTCCAACAGCTGCCCTACCTGCATTTCGCATACACAAATATGCGCGGCCCGGTGGCCGCGCACAGGTGCCTGAAGTTGTGAAGGTGCAAACACTCGGATCCAGCCGCCTGCTCGCGAATCGTTTGGCGTCTGACGTATGACGACTGTTTATTTGTTGTCTTCCTGAGCGGAGCGACGAAGTCGCGCAGTCGAAGGACCCCTTTCATCTGCACACCGAGCTGGCAAAAGGAATCCTTCGACTCGGGCTTACGCCCTCGCTCAGGAAGACAAAAACCTAGTCAGGTTAGCTGACTAAGGAGCTCAGGGCTTAGCAGCTCAGTAGCTCAGTGGCTTAGCAGCTCCTACCGTGGCGTCAGCGTTTTGGACGCGCTGCTGTGCTGCAGCATTGTCCAATTGACGCAGAATGAGCAGCTTCGACCGTCCTTCGCGACCGCCAGGCATGTAAATCAGGCTCTTCTGCGGATCGAAAGCCAGCGTGTGACCCTTCACGTCCGTAGACATTTCGTCTCGTGCGGCCAGCCTGGAATCGGCGCTCATGGTGAAGATTGCTCCACTCCCGGCAGCCATTAGAGTTCGGCTCGCGTTATCCAGCCAAAGCATGTCAATGCCAGCCGGGGCCGCTACACGCGCATTCTCCACACCCGTGTCGGCATTCAACGAGAGCACGGCCGAACGAACTGCGACGTAAATGCGGTCGAGCTTCTGGTCATAAACAATGCCTGTGGGCTGCGAGGCGGTCAAAGGAAAGCGCTTTACGATCTTCAGTGTGGGATCGAGCGCAACAACCTGCTTCTTGTCCTGGAGCGTTACGTACAGAAGCTCGCGTGCTGGATCCGATGCGAGGTAGGCTGGATGCCCGTCCAACTGCACAGAGCCGAGTTCGCGGTTCGCTGCCAGATCGACGGCCATAAGCGACTGCTTCAGTCCAGCGACGACGTAAAGACGCTTGGAACCGGGGACCAGCAGCAGCGACTCAGGCGCAACGCTGATCTGGATGATATCCTCCACCTTCCAACCGTCAAATGAGACAGCAACGATCGAGTTCGAGCCGGCATTGCCGATATACAGCTTCCCTGCTTGTTCATCAACGGCTATGCCGCGAGGCTGTGCCATGTTGGTGATGTGCGCTACGAGACGACGCTTAACTGGATCGAAAATGTCGACCGTGCCAGCGCCGGCATGAGTCATCACCAGCATGCCATTAGCAAAGGCGAGTTCATCGAAACCGGGCCGCCCGGGGATGTCTATGATTGCGACCTGGCGTAGCGCCGCTGCCTCAGCGCCGACACACAGCAGCATTACAACTAATAAGGCAAGAAGCGTGGCTCTATGCATTAGGGTCTCGGAGCCGTCAAGCCGTGGCGGGATGCGCGGCACAATCCGGCTTTTGCTTCCACTAAGATGCGAAACAGAACAGTTCTGCTGCCTCTGCGGAACGAGTCGCTGATGCAGCAAATGGAGTTCGCCTGCAAACAAAAGCACCGGCCGAAGCCGGTGCATCGCATCTACGCTGTAGATGATTGGCTATTCCAGATTCATGACGCGCTTGAACGAACCGCGCTCGTTCTGAATTTTCTTCTGCAAGAGCGTGATGGCGTAGATAAGCTGCTCCGGACGCGGGGGGCAACCGGGCACGTACACGTCGACAGGTATCCACTGATTGACGCCCTGCACGACAGCGTAGTTGTTGAACACTCCGCCCGACGTTGCACACGCGCCCATGGAGATGACCCACTTAGGCTCCGGCATCTGTTGGTACAGTTGACGAATCACCGGCGCCATTTTCTGCGAAACGCGGCCTGCGATAATCATGAGATCGGATTGGCGCGGCGAGGGACGAAACACCTCGGAGCCGAAACGCGCGAGGTCGAAGCGCCCGGCACCCGTAGCCATCATCTCGATAGCGCAGCAGGCGAGGCCGAATGTCATTGGCCAAATGGAATTCTTGCGTACCCAGTTCACGGCGTTGTCGAGCGTTGTGAGGACAATCCCTTCCTGCTCAGGGTTCCCGCCGTAGGCGAGCGTCGCAATCCGCCCCGTACTCTGCGGGTCGCCCGCGAGGTCCGCAAAACGCTGTGACCCTGTCACGTTGTCCTGGGAGGGGGTCAGTGTGCTCTCAACTGCCTTTTCAATTCGCTCTCTGCCGGTATCCATGTCAGACCTATTCTAATTGCCTCTACCGATTTGATGCCAGCTTCGTGTACGGGTCGCAGGAAAGCCACGCCAGGAACTGCCTCACAGCCGTCAAAACCTCACGGGTTGAGGACAACCTTACCGAACATATTGCTCTTGGCAAGATGTTCGTGTGCCGCAGCAGCTTGTTGCAGCGGGAAGCTTCTGTCGAAGACTGGCTTCAGCCGTCCTGCAAAGACGTGGTCCATCACTTCGTAGAAGTCTCCCATGTTGCCCATGAAGGAGCCCAGGAACGACGTCTGTCGTGAAAACAGCGAACGTATGTCGAAGATGGCATCGCCGCCGGTTGTTGCGCCACAGGTCACAATCGTGCCTCCCGGCCGCAGCGAACGCATACTTTCCATCCACGTCGCCTGCCCCACGTGCTCCAGAACCACATCGACGCCCTGCTTCGCCGTGATCTTCTTCACTTCGTCCGAGATCTTCTGCTTGTAGTGATTGATAGTGTAGTCGGCGCCGATTTCGCGCGCGCGCTCGAGCTTGTACTCATTTCCGGCTGTAGTGATGACGCTGCAATTGAAGAGCTTCGCAATCTGTATTGCCGCCGACCCTACGCCGGAACCAGCTCCCAGCACGAGCACGGTCTGTCCCGGCTGAATCTTCGCGCGCCCGATCAGCATATGCCATGCAGTTAGAAACACTAGCGGAACGCTGGCAGCTTCGTCATAAGTCATCTCTGGAGGAATCGGGAGCACGTTGACACGCTGGATGGCAATCAGTTCGCAATCCCCTCCGGGCACGCGATATCCGATTACGCTGAACTGCGGGCAGAAGTTCTGCTGCCCGCTGACACACTTCTTGCAAACGCCGCAGAAAACCATCGGCGCAAGCAGGACGCGAGTGCCAGGTTTCACATCCGTTACGTACTCACCAACTTCGACCACGTCGCCTGAAATGTCGCTGCCCGGAATGTGCGGGAGCATGATCCCTGGCACGCCCTGCCGCACAAACAGGTCGAGATGATTCAGCGCGCAGGCTTTGACGCGCACGAGAACCTGGTCTTTGCGCACAACCGGATCGGGTACGTCTTCGTACTTCAGAACTTCGGGGCCGCCATGTTCGTGGAATCGGATCGCTTTCATTCAAGACTCTCCGGAGCGCCAATCAATTTAACAGAACTCAAGGCGCAAAGGCTCGCCAGTCTCACTTGCGCCCTGCACCCCGCAACTTGTACCTTCTACTCGATGGGTATTTACGAGGAAATCGTGGCGCTGCGGAGCGCTGGACACAAAAGCGCGCTGGCGACCATCATCAACGTGCGCGGCTCGATCCCGTCATTCCAGACGGCGAAGATGCTGGTCCGCGACGATGGTTCTATCGTGGGCACGATTGGCGGAGGGTGCGTCGAGGCAGAGGTTTGGCAGGCTGCCCGGGAAGTGATGGAAGAGGAAAAGCCGCGCTCGCTGACCTTCAACCTGAATAACAATCCAACTTACGATACCGGCCTGGTCTGCGGCGGCACACTGGAGGTCTTTATCGAACCCGTACTGCCGGTTTCGCAGCTATTCATCTTTGGCGCAGGACACGTTGCCCAAAATCTATCAAAGGTGGCTCACGTCGCGGGCTTCGAAGTCACGGTCGTGGATGACCGCGAGACTTACGCAAATCGCGAACGCTTCCCCGAAGCTACCGCGGTGATTGCTGACGATTTCGAGAAGGCTCTGCCGGGGCTCAACATGAACGAGTCAGCCTTTATCGTCGTCGTTACGCGCGGACATCGCGACGATATGCGCGTGCTGCGTTGGGCCGTGGATACCCCGGCGCGCTACATAGGCATGATCGGTTCGCGGCGCAAGGTGATCACGATTTACAAGGAATTGGAAAACGAGGGCATTGCGCCGGAAAAATTCGAACGCGTTAACGCGCCTGTAGGCATTGAGATTGGGGCCGTGACTCCCGAAGAAATTGCAGTCGCCATCGTTGCCGAGATGATCGCCGTGCGCCGCAAGGTGGATATCGGCAATATGAGTAAACGGTACACGAGGGAAACCCACCCGCAATCGAAGTAACTGTTGCGGCGAACTCGCTCCGAAATGTTCGGACCGGAAGGCCGCGGCCATTGTGGAACTATCAGTGAACTCGCCAGAGTTGCCGTTATTGTCCGCTATAATCGAAGACCGGTATGACCTCGATCACGCTACAAGAAAAGCTTTCTGCCAGCGGCGCCCATCTCGGCGACTACGCAGGCGCTCGCACGCCTGTTCACTTCGGTGATGCGCCGGCTGAGTTCGACGAGGTGTTGAACGGCTGTGGTGTCTTCGACCTGGGATGGCGCGGCAAGCTGATCGTGAGTGGTGAGGACCGCGTGCGATGGCTCAATGGCATGGTCACGAACAACATTCGCGACCAGCATCTGAACCATGGAAATTACAACTTCCTGCTCAATCCGCAAGGGCGCATACAGGGCGACATGGTCGTCTACAACCGTGGAGAGCACCTGCTCGTTTCTACAGAAATCTGGCAGGTGCCGAAGATCACGGAGACTTTCGAGCACTTCATCATCATGGACGATGTTGAGGTCAGCAACATCAGCGACAAGCTTGCATCGCTGGGCATCGCCGGCCCGCAATCGAGGGAGCGGCTGGCGCGTGCTGGCTGCACGGTTCCTCCACTCGATAACCTTCAAGTGGTCGATACCGAGTGGCATGGAATTGGCGTCTCGATCGCACGCGGGATAAGCAGCCGCGCAGACTCTTACGAGATATGGCTCCAGCCCGCGAACGCTGTGCTTGTTTGGGATGCGCTCACCGAGGCCGGTGCCGTGCCGGTCGGCTCGCAGGCACTGAACTGGCTTCGCATCGTGAGCGGGACGCCTCGGTTCGGTGTTGATATCGGCGAGCGCGACCTTCCCCAGGAAACAGGACAGTCGCACGCGCTGAATTTTGCCAAGGGCTGCTACGTGGGACAGGAGATCGTAGAGCGCATCCGTTCCCGCGGCAGCGTCCACCGCACGTTTGCGGGGTTTGAAGTTCAGGGTGCGCCCCCGGACCACGGCACCAAAATCAGTGTTAGTGAAAAGCAAGTAGGCGAGATCACGAGCGCGGCAACGGTCCCGTTCTCAACCGGCGACCGAACGCTTGCGCTGGGATATATCCGTCGCGAGAACGCCGCGCCTGGATCCGAATTGCAGGCAGGCGATACGAGACTTCAGGTTTCAGCTTTGCCGTTCAATTTGCAGTGAGCGATTCCGTATGCCAAAAAACGATAAAAACTCCGAATTCGTGGTCACCGATCGTCGCAAGTTCACCCTGGAAGGCGAACTGAAGCCGGGCTCCGAAATCTCTGAGGAGCCGGAGCAGACAGCCGCCCCCGAACCTCCCATCGCACCCGAACCGCCGAAGAGTGAGCCTCCAGCGGCGCCGCCTGAAGGAGAACTCGCGGAAGGACCATCGGCGGAAGAACGCGACGCGCAGCTCTCCAGGTACACCGAGCGCACCAGGTCACTCGACCAGCATCTGCAAATGGAACTTAACGCGCGTGGCGGCGGCCGCAATGTGCAGGATTTCGAGATGACGTTTGAGAAGTTCGTCGCCTCGATCTACATGACCGCCCTGATGCAGCTCGGACTCGTGCAGGAACAGGGCATGCAAGAACAAGGCATGCCACCCCGTGCGGACCTGATCGGCGCGCGCCAGACGATCGACACGCTGGCCATCATGGCCGAGAAAACCAAGGGTAATCTGACATCACGCGAAGACATCATGCTACAGAATTGTCTGTATGAGTTGCGCATGGCCTATCTCGAGATCACCAGCGCCATCACGAGACCCCCGCAGGCTCCGATGCCGCCGGATCCCTTGGCCGGCTTTAAGAAATGAACGCAACCCTCACGGTGCTCGGTAGCGGCACCTCCATGGGTGTGCCCACGATCGGCTGTGATTGCCTCGTATGCACGTCCACGGACCCGCACGACCGGAGAACCCGCCCTTCAGTCATGATCGAGTGGGACGGTCACCGTGTGCTCATCGACACCACGCCGGACTTCCGCGAGCAGGCCTTGCGCGAGGGCATCAATCGGATTGATGCCGTGCTGTACACCCACGGTCATGCCGATCACATTCTCGGACTTGACGACCTGCGTCCACTCAGTTTCCCGCGCGTCACAGGCGGAGGCAAGCTGCCACTCTACGCAAACCACCAGACGCAACGTGTCCTGCGCTCGGTCTTCAAGTATGTCTTCGACGCCGACTACAAGTACGGCGGTCTGGCGCAAGTGGAACTGCTCGATATCGACTCGACGATTGAAGTTTGCGGGAAACAGTTCACGCCCGTGGTCGTGCTCCATGGGGACAACGAGATCTTCGGCTACCGCTTCGGGAGCGCGGCCTATCTCACCGATTTCAGCGTGGTGCCCGAGCAATCATTGAGCGCGCTACAGGGGCTCGATATCCTGTTCCTGGATGCGTTGCGCTATAAGCCTCATCCAACACATTCCACAATCGAGAAGTCATTGCGAATCGTGGAGCGCCTGAAACCGCAGCGTACTTTCTTTACGCATATAGCGCACGACCTTCCACACGAAGAGACCAACCGCGCACTGCCGGACAATGTTCGCCTCGCCTACGACGGGCTAAGGCTCGAGTTCGAGTTGTGATGCAGGTCTTCCGCAAACTCGACGAAGTGCCGGCAGACTTTGGCCCGAGCGTGCTCACGGTCGGCAACTTCGACGGCGTGCACAAGGCGCATCAGTACGTGCTGCATCGCATCGTAGAGCGCGCCAGAGAGATCGGCGCCAAGGCCGTGGTACTGACCTTCGATCCGCACCCAGTACGCATTCTGCGTCCGCGGGAAGCGCCTCCGCTCATCACGCCGATGCCGCACAAGTTGCGCCTGTTGGAGGAGATCGGGATCGACGCAATCGTCGTGCTTCCCTTCTCGCGTGATCTCTCGATGATGCCGCCGTTCGAGTTCGCCGAAGAGATACTGGCGACTGCCCTGCACGCAATCGAGGTACATGAAGGATTCAATTTCCGATTCGGACACAAGGCCGAAGGCGACGCGAACCGGTTGCTGGAATTCGGGCACAAGCTCGGATTTGAAGTACATATCTACAACGCGATGAAGGTTCGGGGACACGTTGTTTCCAGCAGCGAGGTTCGGAAGCTCGTGCAGGCTGGCGACATGGATCGCACGCGCAGGCTGCTCGGACGTCCCTTCACTGTCTTTTCAACCCCAGGGCGCGGACGCGGGTACGGACACCGCTATACGGTGCCGACCATCAACCTGAGCCGCTACGACGAACTGGTTCCGAAGGACGGCGTTTATATCAGCCGAATCGGCGTCGCCGACGAGGTTTTCGATTCCGTAACCAACGTTGGCATGCGACCGACATTCGGCGATGACGGTTTCGCGATTGAGACACACATCCTGAACTTTCATCCAATCGAGCTGACGGCGCAGACGGAGGTCGAACTGCTGTTCCTGAAGCGTCTCCGTGACGAGGTGAAGTTTCCTTCTACAGATGCGTTGAAGGAGCAGATCGGGCGCGACGTCGCCAAAGCGCAGCGTTTCTTTCACCTACTCGAGCGCTTTGCCCATCAGTGATGCGACGGCTGGGCTTTTGCTGGCTGTTGCGTGTACAGCACATCAAGGCGACTTCGGTCTCGCCTCTGCACATCCAGCCCTACTCCATGGGTTCGATGATCAAGGCACCTTCGCGCGCCGCCTTCTCTGGCAACTGCACCAGCACAGTCGCCGTTAGCGTTACCACGATGCCGACTATCTGCAGCGGCCCTACGACCTCTCCCAGCGCTGCGGCGGCAATCATGATAGCGAACGCCGGCTCGAGGCAACTGCTGACGATGGCGCGCGTTGCATCCAGGTACTGCAGTCCCCAGAAGTACAACGAGAACGGAATCAGCACCGAGCATACCGAAAACAACAGCAGAAACGTCCACTGCGCCTGCGAATAATGCGCGGCCATAACCTTCCACGGCGGATTTACGAAATTCCAGCCGATTGCCGCGCCCATCAGCGCATACAGCAGAACTCTCCAGCGGTCGTTCTTTTCCACAAGTCGTCGCGCGAATACGTTGTAGAAGGAAAACGCCACGGCCGCGATCAGGGCAGCAGTAACGCCTATGCTGTCCAACTTCAGCGCGCCAGAAGCAATCGTTACCCAGGGGAAATGCCCCGTCCACCCTATAGCGCCGATGGCAAACACCGAGCCCACCACGGCCAGCGTGACGCCCGAAACACGCTGCACCGTCGCGTGTTGTTCCCCCCGCAAGAGCATGTAGAGCAACACGAAGACCGGCGCAGTGTATTGCAGGATAATGGCGGTCGCAACCGTCGTCCTCTGGATCGCGAGATAGTAAAAGTAATTCGACGACGCCACTCCCACCGTTCCGAGCAACATGCACTGAGCGATCTCGCGCCTGCTGAGGCGCAGTCCGGCCCAGCCTCGATTCATCAGAAGAATGGGCGTAAGCAGTAGAAATGAGATTGTCGTGCGGCTCTGCGCCAGCATGAGCGGTTCAATGGGTTGTACCGGTTGCGAGCCAAGTGAAAGGCGGCCCGTGAACACGGCCCTCCCCAGCGTCGCGGAAATTCCCCAGAACAGCGTAGCCGCTGCAATTAAAAAATAACCACGCAGCGTGTGCGATTTAGCGCGCGATTTAGTTTGCGATTTACTGTGCGAGCAGTTTTTCGATTTGTTCCGGATCAAATCCGATCAGTACCTCGTCTCCGATGACGACTGTAGGAGTGGAGCGGCTGTTATAGGTGCGTACCAGTTCGAAAACGGCTGACTGGTCGATGCTGACATCTCTGTCGATGTACTCAATCCCTCGCTCCGCGAGGAAGGCCTTCAGCACGTGGCACGGCGGTCAACCGGGCGGAGTGAAGATTACCACCTTCTTCTGTTCAGACATCCGCACTCCATGTTGCACCGGACTCGGCACAGAAATCGTAAAATTTTCTACATGCAGCAATGGATTCACCCGGACGTGCAAAGGATGAAGAAAATGTGTTGCGCATAAGCACGCCTCGTAAATTCGTGTGCTTGATTGCATGTAGGCATGATGAACAAAATGGTTGTGCAGGACGCGTGCCGGTCACTCCGCGTCTTGCATTTCGATATCGAACGTGATCGCGGCTGTGCTTTGGAGCATCTGCGAAACTGAGCAGTACTTGTCCTTGGATAATCGAACGGCATCTTCCACTGCCTTGCGGCTCACGTTGCCGCCTACCCGATAAACGAGACGAATGCTCGTATAGACCATCGGGACCTCGGTTGCGCGCTCAGCTTCGGCACGCACTTCGAGGCTGGTGAACGGCTCGCGCTTCTTCCCGAGAATGCTGACGACGTCGGTAGCCGTGCAACTACACAGGCCGATGAGGACCAGTTCCATAGGGCCGCAGCCAGTCTTGTCATTACCGGCATCAACCACGATCCCATGTCCGCTCGATGCGATACCGATGAAACGTTCTTTATCCGTCCACTTGGCGCTTGCGGTTACCATGATTGCTCCTTGAGTTCACACAATAGCGGCGATTGACCGTCACTTGGATCGCCGTAACAGAATAGCCTGAGGCCGCGATTATCTCCGGTTGTCGGTTTGCGGCTCGGGGTGGATCAGCACGCGAAAGAGTTTCGGTGCAGCTTGCTTGAAACGGATCTCCAGCGCGGTCTGCACGTCATGGACCCTGGCGAGTGGCAATTCATCGTTCATCGTGACATGGCAGGATACATAGAGGTGGTCGCGTACTCTCTTTACTACCACTTCGTGAACATCCACAATCTCCGGAAACTCTGTGCCGATATCCTTCATCTTTCGCTCCAGGTCCCGATCCTGAACGATCTCGTCGCTGGTCTCGATGGTCGCAGGCTCGCTCTCTATGTGCGTGAGGATCGAAGCTATTTCCGGCACTGAGTTGCGAATCTCGGACTCAAGCGAGGTAACGCGATCGTGCGCGTCTACGAGCGTGAGGCGCTCGTCGAGTTCGACGTGCTGCTCGACGTGAAGACTTCCTCCCAGGTCCTGCACGCTGATGTCATGCACCATGAAGTTCTTGTGCAACGCAGCGGCGCGTATACGGTCGAAGAGGTTCTCCGTGTGTAGTGCCTGTGGAACGGCGTTCACCATCACGTCTGCTTCCTTCAGGACGCGATGGACCGCCTGCGTGACTTCCAGAACCACCTGCTCTGATTTCTGGAACGTGACGTTGCGCGCCAGAGCGACCGAAAGATCGCAGAAACAGCGGTTCCCGGCCTTGCGAATCCGCACGCGCCCGATCTCGAGCACACCCGGAACGGCTTCCACCTGGGCGATGATCTGGGCGCGCACTCCTGCTGGAGCGGCGTCCAGCAGCGAGTCAATCGTTTGCCGGGCCAATCGCCAACTCACGTACACCACGACCCCGGCCACGCCGAGTGCGGCGATAGGATCAGCCTTCATCAGCCATTCGTGATGGAAGGTTCGTCCGGCCCACACCAACACAAGGCCAGCAACGACCACGCTGCTCGACCATATATCCGTTCTGAAATGCAATGCGTCGGCATGCAGAGCCTGGCTATCGTACTTATCCGCGACACGCTTCAGCGCCCGCGAGCGCCAGAAGTCCATACCGATCGAGAAGAACATGACATAGAACGCCCATGCGCTGGGCTCAATCTCAACCGTTTGGAAGAACAAGCGCTTGAAGGCTTCCCACACGATCCAGACGCAGGTCAGCAGTAGCAGTCCAGTTTCTATAAATGCGGAAAAATTCTCGACCTTGCCGTGGCCATATTGATGGTCGGCATCCGCCGGTTTGTCGCTCACGCGGACCGACATCATGGTCACGACGGCGGCGACCAAGTCCAGCGCCGAATGAAGCGCCTCCGACATTATGCCCAACGATCCTGTCGTCACGCCGACAACAAACTTAAGGCCAGTAATGAGAAGTGCAACAACGACGGAATTGCGCGCGACTTCC
The DNA here is from genome assembly GCA_035561135.1 of Clostridia bacterium. Taxonomy (NCBI): domain Bacteria; kingdom Bacillati; phylum Bacillota; class Clostridia; species Clostridia bacterium. The sequence goes on along the minus strand of DATMYA010000071.1, from coordinate 12,134 downwards.
CGCTTCTCGGCGCGCATTGCATTCCCACTGAGTACGTCGTCGGCCATACGAAGGAGATTACCTTGTCACCTGTATTAAGCCAACACTGCACTGAGTTCTCAGACCAGTTCGCAAGTCCCTAGTTCGTTATTGTCCAATGACACATACAGTGAAACGAAACCCTGTGCTACGATTTCCGGCGCACTCAGTTGCCGGAGGTTCCGTGAGCACTCGACGCCTCGTTCTGCTAGCTGCACTTGCCTGCTCCTCGTTTGTTACGGCCCAGACTGCGCCTCCCAGCACAGCTCCTCCGGCGAAGGCATCCGCCGCAAGAGCGCAGGAAGCTCCTGCTCAGAAACCTCCCGCGAAAACCGGCAGTGCACCGTTGCCGAAAGCCGTTGTACCGCCAGATGCTCCGGTTATTACCGTGACCGGCTCGTGTGATCCGAGTACCGCGGCCAAGCAGGCCGGAGGCTGCCGCCAGGTCGTCACGCGTGCCGAGTTCGAGCGCCTGACAAAAGCCGCGGGGCCCAACGTTAACGACGTGCAGATGCGCAACTTCGCACAGAACCTCGGTCGGCTCGTTCTCTACAGCAATGAGGCAAAGCGCCTGGGGCTCGACAAGAATGCGGAAGTTCAAGAGTTGATCCGCTTCATGACCTTGCAGCTGATGGCGCAAGAGTTGGGACGCCACCTGCAGGAGCAGGCTTCGCATGCCAAGCCGGGCGAGGTCGAAACTTATTACCGCGAAAACCTGCCCAAGTTCGAGGAAGCGACGCTGGAGCGCATCATCGTGCCCCGCCGCACAGCCAGCAAAGAACAACCCGTCGATGAAGAAGACGAGAAAGCCCACGCCCAGAAAGTCCGCGACCGCTGGGTCGCCGGCGAGGATCCGGAGAAGTTGCAGAAGGAAGCCTTCGAGCGCAGTGCCACGACCGTTCAGCAACCTCCTGTAAAAGTCGGGGCGCGCCGGCGCGGATCGCTGCCCGTCGCCCAGGAGAGCGTCTTCGACCTGAAGGCCGGCGAAGTATCGCAGCCATTCTCCGACCCCTCGGCTTTCTTCATTTACAAGGTCGAGCAAAAGGGAGTTGCTCCGCTCGAGAAGGCGACGGAAGAAATTCAGAAAGCTCTGACAGCCCGACGTTTGGAAGCCGAAGTTGAAAGGCTCGACAAGACGGGAAAAACGGAACTGAACAACGCCTACTTTGATGCGCTCGAACCGGCATCGCCCGCTCCGACTCGCCGCCCAGCGGAAGCCAAACCTGAACCCACGCCCCAAACGGGCGCGCAAGAGCCAAGATGACGACGATTTCCGAACGACGAACGGTGATCGTAACCGGAATCGCCGGGAACCTGGGCACGCGCTTGCTACCTCTGCTGAACGAATTCGAGGTAATTGGCCTAGACCTGCGGCCGCCATCGCAGCCGCCGCAATTTCGTTTCGAGCCGATTGATCTGGCGGAAGAATCCTCCTGCCGCCAACTGGTAACTTTACTGAAAGAGACACGCGCGATCGCCATCGTGCACCTTGCGTTCGTCATCGATCCGCAGCGCACAGGCGTCCTCGACGTTGAGCGCATGTGGCAGATCAACGTGGCCGGTACTGCCCGCGTCATGGAAGCCATTTCCGTAGTGAACCGCTACGGCGGCAATGTTCGCAAGTTCATCTTCCCCAGCAGCGTGAGCGCCTACGGGCCTGAGACGTCAGGCCCCATCGCAGAGGATTTTCCCCTCGGCGCACACACGCTTCCCTACGCCATTCACAAGCAGCAGAGCGATGAGGTCGTTCGCTACAGGACCGAAACGCTCGGTGAGTGCAGCACGTATATCCTTCGTCCGCACATATTCACCGGGGCGAGTATGCAGAACTACCTTGTCGGTGCCCTGCGAGGCACGCCAACGGGCAAAGGCAAGCGCGGCGAGCGGTTGCGAGCCAGCGGCAAACGCCTCCCCCTCATGCTCCCGTTCGGGCGGAGTTATCCCGAAAAGCGATACCAGTTCGTCCATGTTGACGACATGGCGCGGCTGCTCGCACACATCCTGCACCGCGACGAAAGCAGCCCGGAGACAACCATCCTGAATGTCGCTGCAAGGGGTGAACCCATCACTCTCGCCCGCTGCGCCGAAATCGCGAACGCGAAGGTGGTCCGCATGCCCGGCCGCTGGGCGTGTCGCTTCGTTCTCAGGTTGTTGTGGAATCTTGGAATTTCGGCGATACCGCCGCAGGCGTTGCCGTACATGATTGGGTCATACACCATGGATACAACGCGCTTGCGCAAGTTTCTTGGGCGAGACTACGAAACGGTCATTCGGTACACGGTGGAAGAGGCGCTGGCTGACAGCTTTCGCACCGAGAGCACGCAGCCCCAGCAGATGGAAATGGCCGGGCAGCCACAGGGCTGATCTTCTACTTCCGCCCCCAGTACAGTCCGGCGATGCCGAACGTGTACGGCGTGTACCCAACTTTGCTGAAACCTGCGGCTCTCATCCGCTGCAGCATTTCTTCTGGCTCTGGAAACCTTTCGACCGATGCCGGAAGGTACGCATAGGGTCCGCCCACTCCGCTCAGTACAGTGCCGATGGCCGGCAGCACTTGCTTGAAGTACATGCGGTAGACCTTCCCAAGCAGTCCCTTGGGCTCGCCGAAATCGAGAATCCCGACTTCGCCGTCATCGCGCAGTACGCGGCAAATCTCGCGCAGACCAGCGTCATAGTCGGCTAGATTTCGGAAGCCGAAAGCGGACGTTATCAGGTCGAAGCGAGCGTCTCCGAACGGTAGCCGTAGCGCATCCGCCTCAAGCCAGCGCAAAGGCTTGCTGCGTCCCTTGTGCAGGGCGCGCTGCAACATGGGGTGAGCAAAATCAGCGCCGTAGATGGCCGCGCCCGTTGATCCCGCCTTCTTGTGCAACGCGAAAGCCATGTCACCCGTACCACAGCAGAGATCCAGCACGCGAGCGTCGCGCCGGCTAAGGATTCCCCGAAACCTGCGCGCCGTACGCCACCACCACAACCGGTCCACGTTCATCGAGAGTACGTGGTTCAGCATGTCGTAACGCGGTGCGATGGTGGAAAACATCTCGCGCACGGCGGCTGAGGCAGCTTGCGAATCCTGCGCGCCAGCGGGGCGCGCTCCCACGGTTTTGATTGGTTCGATCATCTGGGTGATTTGCTGATTGCTAGGCCTGCGACAGATAACGAAGTTCTTCAATCGACTGCAAGACGGCGCGCTCCGGCACTTCGCTCACTACGTCCACCTTGCCGATTTCGACGGGAAGTATGAAATGCACGCGACCTTCGACCGTCTTCTTATCTTTCCCAATGCGCTTTGCCAAGGCCTTGCCGCGCACCTCTACCTTGGGAAGCGGCGCGTAAGCGAGAATCGCGCTGATGATGCGTTGCGCAGTGCGCGAGTCTGTCTTCTGCATGCCGACAGAAATCATTGCCGCGGCGACCATGCCCCAGGCCACTGCTTCGCCATGCAGGAACTGCCGATAGCCAGTCTCTGCCTCAAGTGCATGCCCAATGGTGTGGCCAAGGTTCAGAATGCGGCGCACGCCATGTTCCTCTTCGTCGGCTGCGACCACTGACGCCTTAACACGAACACACTCGGCAATCAGCCACTCCAGCGTAGCGGGATCGCGCTTCAAAATGCGATCGCGATTCTCTTCCATAAACTCGAATATTCGCGGGTTCCGGATGATTCCGTACTTCAATGCCTCATACAGGCCTGACCGGTATTCGCGTTCGGGAAGACTGACGAGTACTTCGGGATCAATGATGACGAGGTTTGGCTGCTTAAACGTGCCCAGCAGGTTCTTGCCTTCTTCCAGATTTACGCCGGTCTTGCCGCCGACAGAAGAATCCACCTGCGCCAGAAACGTAGTGGGAACCTGAAGAAACTTGACGCCACGCATGTAAATTGACGAGAGGAATCCGGCGACATCGCCTACCACGCCACCGCCAAGTGCGATGATGCAGGAGTTTCTGTCGGCGCCCAACTTCACCATCTTGGTACCGAGATCCTGCACTGTGCTCAGGGTTTTCCGGCGCTCACCGTCTGGCATCTCCAGGAACTGCAGTTCCAGGTTGTCTGCCGCGAACGATTTCGCAAAAGTCTTGCCGTAGTGCTTTCGTACGGGCGCTACGCTGACTGCGAAAAACCTCTGGCAATTCGGCAACAACTCGCGCACATACACGCCGACGGACCGGAGCACTCCCTGTTCGATGAGCGCTGCGTACGGGTGAGACTTCGTTTCTATGCTTACTCGAATCAAGCTTCCATCTTAACCGATGCCGGCGTGAACAACGGAATGAACTTGGAATGCGCCCGCAACATTGCTTTCGCGTTGCTCCGGCAGGACGAGAGTCTCACTTCTGTGCTGAGTCGTGTTGCGGGTGGAAGGCTTCAACAAGAGCGTGGCGCGGCCCCGCGCGACTAAGGCGAGAACGGCAGCGCGACCCTTTTATCGTGCTAACATTCTCTATTCACGATGAAATCCGCTGCCTTAATTGAAACTGACTTCATTGTTATCGGCGCTGGCGTTGCCGGTATGCGCGCCTCTATCGAACTCGCATCCGCTGGCCGGGTACTCTGCCTCGCAAAGCGGGAACTCAGCGAGTCCAATACGCAGTATGCCCAGGGCGGAATAGCCGCGGCGCTCAGTGATGAAGACGAGATCAGCCTGCATCTCCAGGACACACTCGCCGCAGGCGATGGCCTATGCAATGAAGCGGCTGCCCGCATTCTTGTTGAGGAAGGTCCGCCGCGGATCGAAGAGTTGATCGCGTGGGGTACGCAGTTCGACCGCAGTGGGACCAAGCTGGCCTTCACCCGGGAAGGCGCACACAGTCGCAACCGCGTGCTCCATGCAAACGGCGACTCCACAGGCCAGGAAATTGGACGAGCGCTCTACCACAGGGCAGCTACGCTCAAGAACATCACCTTTCGCGAGTTCGGCTTCACCACCGACATCTGGATGGAAGATGGCCGCGCCGTGGGCGTGTTGTTGATCGACGGCAACGGACACCTGCAAAAGGTGCGCGCGGGTGCCGTACTGCTGGCCACCGGCGGTTTGGGACAGGTTTACTCGGATACGACGAACCCGACGGTCGCAACCGGAGACGGCGTTGCCATGGCATACCGCGCCGGCGCTGCAATCAGCGACATGGAGTTTTTGCAGTTCCATCCCACGGCTTTGTACCTGAAGGGCGCTCCACACTTCCTGCTTTCGGAAGCGCTGCGCGGCGAAGGCGCTTACCTTCGCAACGCCGAACTGCACCGCTTCATGCCCAAGTACCACGACATGGCGGAGCTTGCGCCGCGGGACGTCGTAGCGCGCGCCATCGCTCATGAACTGGAAGTCTGCCTCCTGAAAGAACCGGTGGTTTATCTCGATCTGACGCATCTGAAGGCCGAACGCGTCATGCGCCGCTTCCCTCGCATCTACACGACCTGCCTCAAGTACAACATCGACCTTACGGCAGAGCTGGTCCCAATCCGTCCAGCAGCTCATTACGCGATGGGCGGGGTGAGGACAGATCTCGACGGACATACATCCGTCTTCGGTCTCTATGCAGCCGGAGAAGTGGCGGCAACGGGCGTGCACGGATCGAATCGCCTGGCCAGCAACTCCCTACTTGAAGGACTGGTCTTTGGAGCGCGGGCCGCTGAAGCGATGTGCCGCGAGACCAAGCCGCAGAAGAACCATGCCAGGCCAGATGCCTCGCCCGAAAAGGCAAAAAAAGCTGCCACCTCCGCTCCCTGTCCGGAGGCCGAAGAAGTCGTTCGCCAGGTGCAGCGCATCATGTGGCAGGACGTTGCAATCGTGCGCGAAGGCAAGCGCCTGCGCCAGGCGATTGCTTCGCTAGAGCAGTTACAAGTGGCGACCGCAAAAGCAGAGTGCCGTCGCGCGCGTGAAGCCGCCAACCTGCTGCAAACCGGCCTGCTGATAGCGCGCTCGGCGCTCGCGCGGGAGGAGAGTCGGGGCGCGCACTACCGCACCGACTACCCTATTCACAACGATGCGAAGTTCCTGAAGCATTCCGTCGTCGAAGGCGACAAGGTCCGCTTCGAGTAGCGCCAGCTACTCGAATTCCGGAGCCGGTTTTGCCGGGAACATGAGCGAAAACATTACTGAAAGCGCCAACACGCCGGCGACCACACCCAACGCGACTGCAACTGGAATCTTCACGTAGCTCGAGATGAGCATCTTGGTGCCAATGAACATCAAGATGATCGAGAGCCCGTAATGCAGGAGATGGAATAGCTCCATCATCCCCGACAGCGCGAAGTACAGCGACCGCAACCCCAGGATCGCGAAGACGTTCGATGTGTAAACGATGAACGGCTCACGCGTGATGGCCAGGATCGCAGGGATGGAATCGGCTGCGAAGATAACGTCCGTGGTCTCCACTACGAGCAGGACCAGCGCCAACGGCGTGGCGTAGCCTCGTCCATGCTTTTGAACAAAGAACCTGCCGCCCTCGAACTCGGGCGTAACCCGCATATATTTGCGGAAAAAACTGACAAGCGGATTCTTGCCCGGATCGATTTCCGCTTCCTTCTGCGTGAAGAGCTTGATGCCGGTGTAAATGAGGAATACGCCAAAAACGTAGATGATCCAGTGGAAGCGCGTGATGAGCGACACGCCGGCGGCGATGAACAGGGCGCGCATCACCAGGGCACCGATGATCCCCCAGAACAACACCTTGTGCTGGAATTCGCCGGGAACTTTGAAGTAGCGAAAAATCAGCAAAAAGACGAAGAGGTTATCTACGCTGAGCGCCTCCTCGATGAGGTAGCCCGTAATGAACTCCAGCGAGAGTTCCTGACTCGGGCGGTTGGCGTGGCCTGTCATTGTATGGCCGAAGAAGTACAGCAATACGGCGAAGACAGCAGCCAGCGAAATCCAGACAACCGTCCACGTTATTGCTTCCCGGAAGCGTACGACGTGAGCCTTGCGATTGAAAACGCCAAGGTCGAGCGCCAACATTGCAAGAACGAAGACATTGAAGAGTATCCAAAAAAGCCAGTTCGAAGGCATCAAGAGTGATTGTACTCATCAAGGTGAGAACTGACCAAGGCGGTTTCGCCGAACTCAGCTAAACCTGTTTTGATTGCACGATAACCGGGCGGGATCGAACCAACGCCACATCAGCGAACTCGTAACAGCCATCCCGCTCCACGCATTCTGAATCCATCTAAGTGCTACGTTTGCAGGGATCCGCGGCTGTCGGTTTCCTGTTCGAGGCCGGAGGAGAACATATGCGATCGCGTGCGCATCTTGGGTCGCACCCGCTTCATCCCATCCTGGTCACGTTCCCGATCGGACTGTGGGTAGCCAGCCTGATATTCGACCTGATCGCCACCTCAACAAACAACAACCTGCTCTGGGCGGCGGGTTTCTACGCTGTCATCGGAGGTTGTATAGGCGCCGTTGCCGCGGCCATTGCAGGCGTAACCGACCTGCTCAGCGTAGTGCCGCCGAATTCCAGTGCCAAGCAGCGAGGCTTCATCCATGGCGGACTGAACTCGCTGGGACTGCTGCTATTCATCTACGTCGCATGGCGCAGGGGCGGCCCGTATGACGCTCCGGACAGAGTGGCGCTGATCGTGAGCTTTCTGGGGGTTGCTCTGATCCTGTTTTCTGGCTGGCTCGGAGGGACGCTGGTGTATCGCAACCAGATTGGCGTGGACCGGCGCTACGCGAACGCCGGCAAATGGAAGGAGCGCGAACTGAAGGCGTGGGACCGTCCCGCCTGCAATCAATCTGAACTCGGCGAAGGGCAACTGATGCTCGTGCGCGTCGACAACGAGCGGGTGGCGATCGGAAAATGCGGTGACGGCGTATTCGCGTTTTCAGACCACTGTACGCACCGTGGCGGGCCGCTCTCGGACGGAGCGCTCATCGGTTGTACCGTGCAGTGTCCGTGGCACGGCTCGCAATTCGACTTACGAACCGGGCGTGTGGTGGCTGGCCCTGCTGAACAACAGATCAAGCTCTACAACACGGATATCCGTGGCGGAGAAGTCTACGTCAGGCCCAGGCACCCGCAAGACGAGAGAAAGGTCGCGTAAGCACGCGCGTGCGATATGCGACAACAACAGGCCCGCGGATCTGCTCCGCGGGCCTGTTGTTTTATATCTTGAACGCTGGTCCTTACTGCTGGTTGCCGAGGCGCGCCGTATTCCGATCAGCGATAATTTTCCGGGCGTTGTCCGCCAGTTCCTTCGCCTTTGGCAACAAGTCCAGCGCCTTGCTCACGCTCGGGTCAGACTCGGCGCGTACTCGCTGTCCTTCCTGCTGCCCGAACTCGTTGATGAACACTTCAGCTTTGATTTGAGAGCGTATCCACTCGTTGTTCTCCGCCAACTCCGCCTCGGTAAACGCAATCTTCTGGTCGTCAAGGAAGCGACGGAACTCCTGCATAGCCTGGTCATCCACCTGGAACGTCTTGTTGACGTGCCGGTTTACCAGGTAGTGCTTGGCAAAGTTGAAGAACGCGTACTTCTGCAATAGCAGATCCTGGAATCGATTCGTCTTAGGCGTTTCCAGCTTCGTGTCCGGAGTGATGCCGCCACCGCCAAACACCGTGCGGCCACTGTCGGTCAACTTCACTTCATGGCTCTGCGTGTTGTTGCTGTTTTCGGCCTTCTCGTCTTCACGGTTGTAGTAATAGTCGTAGAGCGAGACGCCCGTGTACTCGCGCTGTATCAGTCGACCACTTGGCGTGTAATACTTCGCCGTGGTCAACGCCAGACCGGTGTTCTCGGAGAGCGGATACACGGTCTGCACGAGGCCCTTGCCGAACGTCGCTTCGCCCGCGATCAACCCACGATCATGGTCCTGGATAGCGCCCGCAACGATCTCTGCCGCAGAAGCCGTACCCCGGTTCACCAGTACGACGAGAGGAAAATCACGTCCACCGTTACCGTGAGCCGCGCGATAGATCTTCTCCGGACTGGAGCGTCCGTGGTGGGAAACGATGACCGCGCCCTTCTTCAAGAACTTGTCGGCCACGCCTACGCCCTCGCTCAGCAATCCGCCGGGGTTCTGTCGGAGATCGAGAATGAGGCCCTTGACGTCGCCCATCTCATCCAGCGCCTGAGACACTTCCTGCTCGGTCGTCTCCTGGAAACCGGACACATGGATGTAGCCGATGCCCGGGCGGATCAGGAAATGCAGATCAACCGAGTAGCGGGGGATTTCGTCGCGGATGACGGCGAACTCCATCGGCTTATCCGTGCCTTCGCGCAAGATGCCGATTTTAACCGTTGTTCCCTTCGGTCCCTTGAGCAGGTCAGCAACATCGCTGGTCGTCATGTTGTCCGTCGGCTTGCCGTCGACGGCGATGATGATGTCGCCAGGACGTATACCGGCGCGGTACGCCGGTGCACCCGCAAAAGGCGCGATCACGATGACCTTGCTGTTCCTCGGACCGACCTGCATTCCCACGCCGTAGTACTTGCCGCGCTGTTCTTCCCGCAACTGCGAGTAGGATTTGGGGTCAAAGAAATTCGAGTGCGGGTCAAGTACCCGAAGCATACCTGGGATAGCGCCGTTGTAGATCGTCTTATCGGCATTGACCGGCTCCGCGTAGTTCTGCTCGACTACGTCGTAAACCTGTGAAAACACACGCATACTCTCGCGAATCTCGGTGTCGCCCGAAGGCGTACTCGAGCCGACGCGCTGTCCGAAGACAACGCCCAGGAATCCGCAAGCGATGACGACAAGAAAAACTAGGAGGAGGGAACGACGAGAACTACCGGCCATCTTTGTTCCTTCGGCTGCCAGAGTGCCTTCCTTTGAAGCTACAGCAACCGTTCGAGGTTGCTGAAGTATACCACGCGTTTTTGGGAGCGGCCTTCGCCGCAAACAGCAATCCACAAGGCCATTCCACCTCTTAGGATGCACGTAGCCGTGTGCTGGGTGCGAAACTTTGTGCCGCCAACCTGTTCAGACGGAGAACGACGCAATTTGTTATCCGGACTTCAGAGTAGCTGGACGGCGATGGCTACTTGTATGTCAGTCGCCGGCAGACTCATGAACGAGGGCATGTGAAACTAAAAGAGCGCGAACCGGTTTGTTCGCGCTTCCCAGAACCCGCATTATCGAGAGGCGGTTACCTCGCCCCAATTCGGTTTCTATCCACGGTTATCGGACGCTCCAGAACCATCTCCACCGTTGTGCCGCTCTCCAGCCGGACATCGGGACCGCGCGTCAACAGCACCGTGCCGAGTCCAACCGCAGCCCCCGCGAGTCCACCCACGCCGGCACCCTTCAGGCTTCTCGTCGCCGAAGCGCCGATCAGAGTTCCGGTTGCCGCGGTACCCGCCACGGTGCCAGTGTCCTTGCCCTTACTGCCATCGGCCTGAATTGTGCCCTCCTGCCCCGCGATCTGGCTGTGCTCTGCGCCCGGCACGTTGTCTACCGCTCCCGGTAGCAACACCGTGTAGCCACTCGGGAAGATCATCGAGTTGAAGTGCACGAGCAGTTCCCCGCGTCCTTTCACCTTGCCGGGACGCTGTATGCGCGTGATGACTCCTTGCACATACGTTCCGGGTGGCACAACCATTTTCCCGTCCAGCACGACGGGGAAGTTCGTTTCTGCGTAAACATTGTCGTTCTCGCGGGCGCTCTTGGTGGAGATGGCGTGCTTCAGCACAAGGGGAATTTTCGTTCCAGCCGGCAGCGTCAGCATCGCGACGGGGTCATCGTTCTTCGCAGTTGCCGACTCATTTGCGCGCCGTTGCAATTGCGAACCCGCCTGGGCGCACGCCGCAACCGACCCGCACAGCACAAAGACAGATAGAAATTTCCGCATATCTCCTCCCGCTTTCGTTCAACCCAGATTCCCGTGGAAAGTTTTTTCCTGCTAAGACCGGACCTTACTTACTATTTTGGACTCGACAGCTGCTATGCCGACTCTTACTTCACGATGCCGAAATCAACATTAGTAGAAAAAGTCGAAGTAGAGAAAGTCGAGATACCCGTTTTCCATAGCGTCACCTCCATTGCCGGACATCACACAACGACATCACACAACGCAGATTCTTCGCTGATGACCCTACTCTTTGCATATGGCTTTAATTCTTAGCCTGTTTAGCCACCGAGGGGGGTTGCTCAGTACAGCAGGTACTTCTTGCGCAGGGCCATAAATTGCTCCAGTTCGTCCCGCCAATCGTCGGCGATTCGCCGCGGATCTTCGCCTCTGAGGAGCGCGTCATAGGTGGCCTGATGAATCAGTAGCTCCGGCATTCGTGCGACTTTATAGTTGTCCGGATACAGCTTGACCAGCGCTGACGCCAACTCGATACCCAGCTCCGGCGCGTCCAGCGCGTTACGGTCTGTCACGATGATGTTCACTCCACCGCACGATTGGTTGGCATAGGAGCTCGACTGCGGCGTGAAATGAATAGGGACGAACCGCACGCCCGGGATGCTCCGCTGGTTCAGATACTCAGCGAACTTCCGCACATCGATCCACGGCGCGCCCACAACTTCGAACGGCGTATCGGTTCCCCGCCCCACGGAAACGTTCGTGCCCTCGATCAGCGCCACGCCCGGATACAGCGTCGCTTCCGACAGGCTGCGCAGGTTCGGCGAAGGGTTCGTCCACGCAATTCCGGTCGCATCGAACCAGTCGCCGCGCATCCAGCCCTGCATGGCGATCACCGTCAGCTTCGCTCCGATGCGGCGCTCTTCGTTGAACATCCGCGCCAATTCGCCGAGAGTCATGCCGTGACGCACAGGAACCGCGTAGTAATTGACGAAGCTCTCTTTCCCTTGCTCCGAAACAGGCCCCTGCACGTATGAGCCTGTGATCGGATTCGGCCGGTCGAGCACGATCAACTCGATGTCCGCCGCCTTGGCCGCTTCTAGAAAATAGCCAAGGGTGGTTTCGTACGTGTAGAAACGTACACCGGCGTCCTGTATGTCGAACACCAGGGCATTCAGTGTCTTCAGCACGTCAATCGACGGACGCCTCTGTGCATCCTTTGCCCCGTAAACGCTGTACACCGGAACACCCGTCGCCTGGTCCTTTGTATTGCCGATGTCCGTTGTGTCCAGCGTGCCGGTTACGCCGTGCTCGGGGCTGAAGATTGCCGCCAATTCCACGCCGGGAGCCTTCGCCAACAGATCGATCGCTCTCCG